>JAJZNY010000306.1 GCA_021852245.1 Planctomycetota bacterium
GATCAGGCTGAGCTGTGGCAGATGACACTCAAGGGAGAGGGGGTGGAAGTTATCAATCCGGTCCTCACGTCTGATCAAATCAGCGAGGTTTCAGAGCAAATATCCGCCATCCTTGCCGAAACCATCTGATTGTGCCGATGGCGACTGTTTGTGCCGGCCCTTAGTGGTTGGCGACCGGCGCGGGAGCCAGCACCACCGTCTGCCATGGCCGGAGCGTCAACCGAATGGTCTCCTGTGCTTTAACGGCGCGGGCTCCACGTCTAAGCACCAAAACCGGCCGCCGACTGATGGAACTCCGTGGCTGCACGATGAGCCGAAAATCTCGCGGTGAAAGATAATTATAAAATCTGCGGCCGATATCCGCTTTGAATACATGCAGCGTAAGATGATGGACCTCCGGACTGCGATTCAGTGCGACGTAGACATCGCGGCCGCTCAAACTGCGGTAGAACGCAAATACATCCTTGCTTGACGATGCTCGCAGCTCACCATATTCCCCTGTCTCAAGGGCGGGGAGTTCCCGTCGCATGGCAATCGCTCGCCGGTAAAAATTCAGCAGCGATTCATTCACCGTCACCTGCGGATCGTCGTAAGGCTCCATGCTTTTCCACACCATCGGTTGGCGATCGGATGGATCGCTTGCACCCCACATGCCCACTTCATCGCCGTACCAGATCATCGGTGCGCCGACGAATGACATCTGGAACGCCACCACCTGTTCAAACCGTTTGTATTGGTAGGGCGTCGGCTTGGCGGAACTATAATTGGGGTTGGTCTGCAGGCGATCGTCCGCGTTAAAGGGGAGATTCAGATTCACAATGCGCGATACGAATCGATCGGTATCCTGGCTGTCCAGCAGATTCTGCTGTGTCAGGTCCGTCTGCCACGAATACCAGTTGAGCATCCTTTCCAGATCGACACCGAAACGCCGGGGGCCGATTCCGATGCCGCCGTTTCCTCGCCGATCCGCAAAAAATTCGGTGCAAATGGTGGCAAAGGGATAGTTCATCACTCCGTCAAACTGATTACCTTTATTCAGGTACGATTGGGCGGGCGGCCAGATCTCGCCAATGATCACCGCATGCGGATTGATCGACTTCACCACCTTCCGCCATGCAATCCAGAAGGCGTGCGGAACGGTTTGCGCCGAATCAACGCGCCAGCCGTCAATACCATCGGCTACATGGCCATTGGGCGCCATCCAGCGCCGGGTTACGGCGAAAAAATAGCGGCATAGGCCCGGCGCCAGACCCGTCTTCGGATAGTGCCGGAAATTCGGCATATTGCCATTGAGTCCACCCCATGAGCGATAGACGATATGCGGCGACCATTTAACGATTTGAAACCACCCGGCGTAGGGAGATTTACGCCCGTATTTAAGCACGTTCTGAAACGGCCCGAATCCGACGCCACAGTGGCCGAATGGCACATCCAGAATAACCTTGAAATGGCGCTGATGCGCCTTCTTGACGAAACGAAGAAAAACTTTGTCCGATTTTGACCATTGCCATGTCGCCGGGTTCCGGATCCGCTCCCCCTTGAGCAGTTTCAGAGAACCCTTGATACCAAAGCCGTCGTCCACATGCCGGTAATCCCACGGATCGTATTTATGAATGCTTGGCGAAACAAAAATAGGTGTGAGGTAAAGCGCGTTGACGCCGAGTTGCTGCAGATAACCCAGCTTGTCTTGAATCCCTTGAATGTCGCCGCCGTAGAAGCGGTTGTAAACGTAGCTGTAGAAATTTCCCTTTTCTCCTGCGGGACGGTACGGTTTGAACCACGACCACCGCCACGGGATATGCGGCGAGGGGTCATTCGCCTTGTTGCCGTTGAAAAACCGTTCAGGAAATATTTCATACCATACCGCGTGATGCGTCCATCGCGGCGTGATAATCAGCGGACGCAAATGGGAAATATAGGCGTTTCGGGTCGCTGTCGCCGGTGAAAGGTAAAATCGATCGCCCGCCAGATAAAGCGTCTGAGAGCCGTGGGTCAGGCCGAAATAGTAATGCACCGGTGCGCGGAGATCGGTCAGCAGGGCGCCATCGAGGGTGGCCCCATGATGCGTCAGCTCCGGCCGCAGCGGATAATGATGCCACGCGCGGCCCGCAGATCGAACCACTGCAAAAGCGTCGGTCAGGGATCCGGCGCGGGTTCTCAGCGATAATCTTAATTCCCGGTGATTAACGACATCGTAGTAAACGGTGCGGCGGTCGGAAAACGCAATCTCGTTCATCGGGACGACATCAGGCTTCGGTGCCGGCATCTTCTGCCATGCGGATAATATCCTGACGCCGCTGTTGATTCCTCCGTTGCCGTCGGGTTCGGAAAGTTGCGGATTCGAATTCGGGTCCGGAAGCCACTGACTGCCGTTGATAACAAATTTATAATAATGTATGCCAGGTGTCAGCCGCAGAGTCACATCCCAACTGCCGGCGGACGCTTGGCGCATGGGGGTGGCCCGCGGACCCCAGTTGTTGAAATCACCGGCAATGTCCACCTGGTGGATACCGGTGGTGTTGCCCGTGGGGTGAAATACAAACGTATGGGCGATCCGTGTCGGTATCGATTCCAGCTGCCCGACCGCACCCGGAGCACGTACCGCTGCCCGCACGGTCGAACATGGTCTCAGCCATAAAGTCGCCATGCAGCAGGCGGTGGCAAGACCCGATGTCACCACGGCGCAGCGGAAGTGGAAAAATTTTGATATCACGGGCAGTTGTCCTCAAAAGGAAAAAATAAAATCAGACGATACATCACGGCCCTGGTGCATTGCCGCCGGGAAATGAGCCGGGCAGTCAATGGGTTCTTACCATGGCAGTAGATTCTCTCAGTACCAGATGGGTCGGCAGAATATCGGCGACGTGTTCCACTTTATTGTGGGTCCGCTCAATGAGTCGATCAACCGCCCTGCATCCGAGCTCGTAGAGGGGAAGATGAACGGTCGTCAACGCAGGTTTAACAAATGGCAGATGCTGAATGTCGTCAAATCCGACAACGGATACGTCTTCCGGAACCCGAATCCCCAGTCGTACCAGCCCATGTATGGCGCCAATCGCCATTTTGTCATTCCCACACAAAATGGCGGTGATCTCCGGATGTTCGGTAGCCAATTTCTCGGCCGCAGCCGCTCCACCCTCGGCTGTGAACATGCCGTCAGCCATCCATTGCGTGTGCTCGCCAGATACCGAATCCAACGCCTGCATCCTTCGGGTGTAGACGTCAATGACATCACGGGCAGTGGCACTTTCAGGTGCCGCATAAATGATTGCAATTCGGCGATGTCCAAGCTGCACGAGGCAGTTCATGGCCTGTTCGGCGCCTTGCCTGTAATCACAATGGATCCAATCCAGTTTATGCCCCGCGTAGCGGTTATCCACCATAATGACAGGATATTGCCGTGCCGAAAGGTCGGAAAGCATATGGTGTTTATCGTTAAACCCCAGGCACAGGAAGCCGTCCACATATTTACGTTCAAAGAGCTCGATGTGCTTATTGTCCTTAACAAATTGCGGTTTGGCCTGTTCAATGAGCACCTTGTGGTTCAATCGGCCGGCCCGATCCGCAATTCCGCTGAGCAGTTCCCCGAAATAAGCATCCGCCAATGCGTGCCGCAGGGCCGGCAGCATCACCGCGATCACTTGTGTATACTTTCCGGATAGTGCCTGCGCCGGTCGACTCGGTCTATAGCCGAGACGCTGAATAACACGCTGCACTTTACCCTGCGTTGCCCGGCTTATCCGTGGATTGTTGTTGATCACCATGGATACGGTGGCAACGGAAACCCCCGCCTCCCCGGCCACATCCCTAATGTTGATTTTTTCCGGCGGTTTGCCCAATGGGAATGCACTGTGGCCGACACGTTGGGGGGGATCGCCGACGTCGCCAGCCGGTAATTGGGTCGCATCTGTTTCCATAGGTACACTTATCGGATATCGACGATCGGGTGTTCTGGTATTTTCCAACGTCATGGCGAATCATTTATCTCTGTAGCCCGGCTTTTTTTTGCCGATTTATTTTCCGCAATCGTATGCGAATATCCACGCCGCCCGGCAGCCGCCGCTTTTTTCTTCGGCAGCGATGTCGGGATACTCTAGTTAAAACAGTTTACCTCATTGCTTAACAATGTCAACGCATTTGACGAAAAATCGGCCTACGTATGCCGACCTATAATATCCCGGTTCTTATGATGAAGCGACCACTTTTTGTTTAATCTACGGATAAATTACAGATTCTTGTGAAACCTGGCAGTCTTGAGAAAAATCTGCAACATTCACTTGACAATTTAGTTTAACCGGTTAAACTATTAGCGTGCTGGGAGTGAGTGACCCCCGGCTCAGGTAAATAGTGTCGTTCTGTTTTGTGTCTTTTGATAAAAGGAGAAACTACCATGCGATCGCGACACACATCCCCGGTTCTTGCCTCAGCGGCTACTCTGGCGGTAGCGGCGATGGCAGCGGCCTGCATCGGTTCGGCCACACCTGTGCATGCAGCCATGATTGCCAGTGACAGCGCGGCCAATTACGAGGGCAGCGGAGGATCAACCAACGTCTGGACGAACGTCGGTAATACCGCCACCTTTCCGACGGAGCCGTCCGCAGGCACTGGATTTGGCGCCTGGGCCGTCTCAGTCCAGCAGTCGGGCAACGCGCCATACAACGGTTCGGGCCTGACCACCTTTGATACTTCAAACCCGATCAACACCAACGGCAATTATTGGTATATGTACGCCAACAATGGTAGCAACGGTGCGTCGCCCACAACGCCGCGAGCAGACATTTACCGGGCGTTCAACGGGAATCTGAGCGCAAATCAGGCGTTCAGTATTGCCCTGCAAACCGGCAGCGTGGGTAGCTATCCAGCAGCGGGACTACCGGCGTTCGGCTTCAGCCTGGATAACGGCGCCCCTTCGCTCTCATCGAGTTCTGTGCCGGTAACGGTTGGAAACGGTTCGCTAACCAGCGCCAACACCTACACCGACGCGAGCGCCGTGTTCGCCTTGAGCTTCAACGAAATCGGCAATAATTCCTCAAGTGGTAACCTGACTTCGTACAATGGGCAGTCCGGTTCGTCGCTCAGCTCGGGCAGCTATGCCCTCGAAACAAACATCATGGTAGACGGCACGACGACTTCAACGATCGCGGGCATCACCGGTGCCCAGCTCAGCTCCGGAATTACTGCCAATTTTGCGCTTGGTTCGGGCAATTCCTACACATTGACGCTTGATTCTGTTGGCGCGACCCCGTCCGTCCTGGCGAAATACACCGGAACCCTCAATAGCTCGGATGTTATCAACGGTGTTGATATTTTTGATCAAAATACCAACACGAACGGGACCTTCAACAGCCTGGCCATTACCGCAACCCCCGAGCCAGCCTCCATCGCGCTCCTCGCAGTGGCCGCCGGAGGGTTACTCCTGACCCGAAGGAAAAAGCTGCTCTGAGGATTGATATTGTCGGCTGGAGTACCGCCTGCTGCATCCGGCCATCGAACTTTTTATTTGGAAAGTTGTATGTTTGAAAAAATAAAAAGAACGGTTGGCTTCGGTCGGCAGGTCGCGCTGGCGGCCGCCACCGTCACTTGTCTTGGCACACTTGGGGCTCACGGCGCCGCTCATGGCGCTGTGAGCCTCTCTGATAATGCTGCAAACGCAGCCTACAACAACAACGTCTGGGCCACCGGATCCAATGGCGGAAGCGGATTTTCGCCTTGGTATTTGACGCCCGATATTTCCCAGTCCGGCGTCAATCAATCCGCCACCTGGGGTTTCGATACCGAATCGGCCGCCAATATTTTCGGCACAACGGCCACACCGAACATCAACACCAACGGCGTCGCGTGGGCGCTTTGGTCGCAAAATGCCACCGGGACTGACCCCGTTCCGCAAACCGCCTACCGCCAATTCAACTATGCGCTGGTGCCCGGGGCAACTTTCGCCATCGATATGGCGACCGATGCAATGGGTACGCAGGGGGCGGAAGGATTCCAACTCCAGAGCTATAACTCCTCCACCGGCTACGCCACCCCAATTTTAGAAGTCGCCGCATTCGCCACCGGAACGGATTACAGTGTCAGTTGGGGCGGTTATTCCTCCTCCTCGCAGGGGTTTACCAACAGCCAGTCGAGTACGATCTCGTCCGTACACGACGGGACAACCAGTGGCAACAATGGCAATGGAATTCAGGTAACCGTAACCATCGGCAGTGCCGACACTGCCTCCGTTACGCTCACGCCCCTGAATGCCGCCCTGCAGCCCGATACCTTTTCCTCGATCACCCTTAACAATCTGCCGATCAATCAACTGGCGCTCTTCAATGATAATCTGGGCAGCAGTTATCAGGCAGATTATTTTAATAGTATAAATATCAGCGATCCGGTAAGTACGCCGGAACCCCCGTCCCTGATGATTCTCGCCGGACTTCTGGCCTCTCCACTGATATTGCGTAGCAGACACCGGTCGCGTCGCCGTTCCATCGCCAACGGAGGTGTCTGATGCGTATTCATCATTCATCTATCCTCCTTGCTGCTCAACCGCCGGGGCGTCGCATCCTGCGGCGAACGGCCTCCATGGCCGCGATGGCCATCTTCCTGTCGGCTTCCGGCGTCTCCGCACAGAGCCAAGCCTATTCGCCGGGGGCCATCTTGGATTATTTCGGTGGTACGTGGCAGAATATTCTCAATCGGGCTCCCGATATCTTCGGCGCCGGTTACGGTTCGCTTTTAACACCGCCGCCCACCCGTGCCGACAGCGGCAATGCGTCCGTCGGTTATGACGTCTACAACCGCTTTGACCTGGGCTCCCCCAACGATCCGACCGCCTACGGCACCCTGGACGGCTATGAATCGCTCATCAACACCATCCACCAGATGGGCGGCTATTTCTACACCGACTATTCCCTGGGGCACAATGGATTCTCGAATTGGAGTTCGACGGACGGTAACGGCTCGACTTTCGCCGATGCCGGCGGTTACCCCGGTTTTACGCTCAGCACACCCGGCAACCCGTACGGGGATTTTAACAACCCCAGCGATACCGGCACACAGACCGCTCAGCTTGCCGGCCTGATCAATATCAACTTCAATGAAAATTACCAATACATCCGCATCCCCACCACGCCTGGAAATGTGAATAATATCCCCGGCGGCACGCAGCCGGCATTCGGCCGCATCGCCAATGTTCCGATGCCCGCCAACCAGCAGTTTTATCCCCAGCCCGGCTATAACACCTACACCATCACCAATCCCGATACGGGGCAGAGCGGCATTAACGTCAATTCATTTAATACCTCCAATCCGCAGGGTGGATCGCCGACCCTCCAAAATGATACCGGCTATTTAATGGATAATGTCCAGTGGTTTGTCCAGACCCTCGGTGTTGATGGATTTCGTCTTGATGCCGTGAAAAATATGGAATGGCCGACCATCCTTCCATACTTTAATCAGGCGGTGACCGGGTCCAGCACTCAGCATTATCTCAATGGCCAGCAGGAACAGGTGTATTCCTTCGGTGAATATTACAACAGCACCATACCGCAGGGCCCCGGCGATCCGATCGATCCGGGCGCTAATCTCAACGCCTTGAATTTCCCCCTTTTCTTTGCCCTGCAGGGTAATCTGACCGGCGATGGGCTTACCAACAACTGGAATAACGTCATCAGCGCCTCGTATCTCGTCAATAACGGTGGCGTAAGCTTTGTGCAAAGCCAGGATAATGGGGCTCCGTACCTCAGCAATGTCGCCTACGCCTATACATTAATGATGCCCGGCCAGGCAATTGTCTATTACAACGGCAACCAGACCGCTTTCGATAACGGATCGCAATCCTTTCCGCAGAACGGGCGTGGGGATGCGCTCGGCGGTGTGTATGGCAATATTCTGGCGAATAATTCGCTCGCAACGTACAACGCGTCCGCACAGACCATGACCGTGACTCACGTCAATCAAATCAGCGGCTTGGTGGATATCCGCAATCGATACAGCACCGGCAACGTCATCAACCGATACGTCAGCCAGAATAATTACGCATTTGAACGTCAGGATTCCGCACTGGTACTGCTGAACAATCAGACCGGCGGCGGTAATTTCAGTACCACACTGCAAACCAGTTTTAACCCGGCAAATGTCCCGTATCTGGTGGAATTAACCGGTAATGCCGCAGCGTCCAACGGCCTTCTTCCTCAGGTCCTTCAGGTCAATCAGGACGGCACGGTGAATGTCACGTTTCCGAATAACACCAATACGGCCGGCCAGTTTACCGGGCAGGGATATCTCATCTATGGCCCGCCCACGCCCATCGGAACCATGACCGTTACCAATGCCTCCGGCGAAATTCCGGGTACGACGCCCGCCGCGTCGGATCCCAATATCGTGGCGGACAATGGCGCCGATACCGTTACCAACGTTGCGGTTGTGAAATCATCCCAATTCCAGATTCAACTCCAGACCGAGCCGGTTTATCTCCTCGGTGAAAAGAATCTTTACGACCCAAATGCCGGCGGCAACAACGCTATTTTCAAAATCAACAGTGGCCTCGATATCAATGGCCAAAGTTATGTCAGCACAACCCCCAATTCCATCGGCTATGGCTATCTGGAATTCCAGAACGCCAGCCCGCTGGTGGGGGGAGGGACAGGTTTATATACGGAAACCATTAACACCAGCGATCTTCCGCAGGGATACAATTACATCTCCGTGATTGCTTTCCGTGCACGGACCGGGCCCGACGCGCCGCCCGTCTACACCGATTGGACGCAGACCATCTACGTGGACACCATGCTTCCGCAGTCCACCATCATGAGCTTTAATCCGGTCGTTCATGGCGTGAATCAAAATCGTGAATTGGTGGTTCAATCCATTGCAGCAGATGGCCTGGCCAATAACGTCCATGTGCTTTTTGATCTGCCCGCAGCCGATACCGCTTCGCAGATTCTCTCACTCATCGGGAATTCCAATCAGGCGACTCAAACTGACGTAAATCAATGGCAGATCGAGGCGACCGGCCTTACCAGCGGAAATCATGTCGCAACGCTCGTAAGTTACAAGCCCGACGGAACATTCAATATTCAGCGAATCGCAGGCCTTTATGTCTCATCCATATATGGTCAGGGGCTCGGCGATCTGCTCTTCAACGGGCAGTACGATGTCGCGGATGTCAACGCGTTTGCAAGCCTGCTGGCGAGCAACAACACCGAGTTCAATCCCGCGGCTGATTATCTCGGTACCGGCGTGATCACGCCGCAGGATCTGATTCCGTTTGGCCAGACGCTTCTGGCACATGATGCAAGCAGTGCCACGATGACCGCCTACGATCAATTGCTGGCGCAGTATGGACTCAGCACGACTTCCGCATCGGCGGCGGATATCGCTCCTACGCCAGAACCGTCCGCTTTATCAATCGCTTTAATCGGTCTGATTCCTTTGTTGGCTAAACGTCGCCGTGAAGTTGCGCGGACGGTGGGAACGGTTCGTTCATAAGGGGACACGTATGTCAAAGATTAAAGATAAAAAAGCGGGCTTTACTCTCATTGAACTGTTGGTGGTCATATCCATCATTGCGCTCCTGATCGCCATTTTACTTCCGGCACTGGCCAAGGCGCGCGAGGATGCGGCTTCGACGGTCTGCCTGTCCAATGTGCGCCAGATTCTGACGGCGGAGATTGAATTTGCCGGCGCGCACAAAAATTTCATCCAGCCGGATACCGACAGCAGCGTCATGCAATATACCGAAACACCCGACACCAATCACACCATGTTTGCGTACCGTTCAACCTTGTACAACCCGCAGACGGGCACCTATCAACCGCAAGGATATTCGGTGCTTGATGATTGGGCCAGTGCGCTGGTGCCCTATCTCGGAGGCCAGCCCGATCAGACGTTTCTGAATTTTGGTGTCAACGGAGCAGGTGCCAAAGTGTTTCTGTGCCCATCCGACCCGTCCATCACTGACACCTATCCGGGTTATCAGATTTTCAACAACGTGGCCATCACCGGCACCTCACCTCAGCCTAAACCCAACGGGTACACGGGAAATTTCCAAGGATATTATCCCATTTCCTACGGCATCAACGCTGATATAGCCTCAGCCAAATACAACAGTTCCTATGGTGCGTTTAATCCGGGCTGGGCGTTCCAGATTCCGGCGGGATCACAATCGTCAGCCGGTGGCACAGGATCGTGGGGCTGCACTCTTACGGGTATTCGCGATCCCCAGCAAACCCTGATGTTTGCCGATTGCGGGGTGCGGCCCAATCCGGGCGGTACTGACGCTCAAGGCGGAAATGGCCTCTTCTATTGTGATGAAACGTATTACACCACCGCTTACACCTTTGATGCGGGATTGCCCGCATCCGTCAATGTATGCACGCTCCAGGCGGTTGCAGAGGATTCTGCCCTGCGCGATCGTATCCCCATGTCGCCGGAAAATTTGCCGTTACCCAAAGGGGACACGAATACTGGACTCGCGTTCAATCGGCATGGGAATCATATTAACGTCGGGTTCCTCGACGGCCACGCTGCGGCTGTAACGCCGTCTCAGTTCCCACGGGTGTTCATTGACCCCAACGGGGAATGAAATCGGGCGCTCCTGCAGGGGCTACGCAGCGTAATTAAAAATTGGGGAGTACGTTCAAAGCAACTTCGAATGCTACGGTGGATGGAATCCCGATCCGTTTTACTCAGAGGCGTCCCCTTCAGCGTTCAATTGATTCTCATGCTGCTCATGCTCGGCCGGGAATCTCACCAGGTCAACGTTATCAAACCTCTGTTATGAATCACACCTTTGCAAAAACAGGGGCGTTTCCACTACACTACCGGTTTATAGCAGGAGTTGTGTTTTAGCATGAGTGATCAGAGCAAACTAAAAACCAAGATCGTTATTGTTGGTGGCGGATTCGGCGGGCTGTACACTGCAGCCGCACTGGACAAACTGACCCGGGAAGATCCCACCATCGAGATAACGCTTGTGAGCCGTGAAAATTTTCTTCTGGTTACACCTCTTTTGTTTGAGGCTGGCTCGGGCGTGCTGGATCCCCGCCACGTCGTGAGCCCCTGCCGGGCGCTGCTCAAAAAGGCTCGGTTCTGTGAAGCGAATGTTACCGAAGTTGATATCGCCAATCGCGTCGTAAAGGCCGCTCATCGATCAGGCATTCGCACCTATGAATTCCCGTATGACCAACTCGTCATCGCGGTGGGGGGGATTACCAACCGTTCCATCATCCCCGGGTCCGATCTTGCGATGGCATTCAAAACCGTGGCCGACGCCGTTCTGCTGCGCAATCACGTTCTCGACATGTTTGAACAGGCGGATATCGAAACCGATCCGGACCGCAAAAAGCGTCTGCTCACCTTCGTTATCATCGGCACCGGTCTTGTCGGCGTTGAACTCGCCGGCGAGCTCAATGATTTCATGCACAATCTTGTCGCAACGTACAAAAACATCTCCATGAGCGACATCAAACTGG
>JAJZNY010000088.1 GCA_021852245.1 Planctomycetota bacterium
GCTGTTCCGGCAGTCGGAGCGGGCGGGCCGGGCGATTGATCATGATGAGCAGGGTTCGATGGAACAGAAAAAGCGCGAGGGGTATTTTTAATTTCGTGTACCACATCCGCACCTGATGCCGAAATGACTTTTTTTACTTGATGGACGGAACGTATATTCATGACAGCCGTTGAAACGTTATTGCAGAATGAAGACATCCACTCCTATCTTGAGCGTAATCAGCGCAAGGAGTTGTTGCGGTTTCTCACGTGCGGGTCTGTGGATGACGGCAAGAGCACGCTGATCGGCCGACTGCTTCATGACACCAAGACGATATATGAAGATCAGCTGGCGGCGGTCAAACGCGACAGCGTGCGGCACGGGACCACAGGCGGCGATGTCGATCTGGCGCTGCTTACCGACGGTCTCAAGGCGGAGCGGGAGCAGGGAATCACCATCGATGTGGCATATCGCTTTTTTTCCACGGCCAAGCGTAAATTCATTATCGCCGACACTCCCGGGCACGAGCAGTACACCCGCAACATGGCCACCGGTGCGTCTACGTGCCAACTGGCGATTATTCTGGTTGATGCACGCCATGGTGTGCTGCCACAGACGCGGCGGCACAGCTACATCTGTTCGCTGCTGGGGATTCAGCATCTCGTGGTGACGATCAACAAGATGGATCTGGTGAATTATTCCGAAGCACGATTTAATGAAATTAAAAATCAGTACTCGGAATTCGCCTCCAAACTGGATATCCGGGATATTCATTTCATTCCCATCTCGGCGCTTAAGGGGGATAATATTGTGGAGTCCAGCCCCCACATGCCGTGGTATAAAAGCGGGCCGCTGCTTAACCATCTGGAGACGGTGCATATTGCGTCGGACCGGAATCTGACCGACTTTCGTATGCCGGTGCAGCTCGTGCTGAGGCCGAACCTGAATTTTCGCGGGTTTGCGGGGTCAATTGCATCGGGCCGCGTGCGGGTTGGCGATGAAGTGATGATCCTGCCATCATCGCGGAAGACGCGGGTCAAATCGATTGTCACTGCGGACGGCGAATTAAGCGAAGCGCAATGCCCCATGCCGGTGGTATTAACGCTGACCGACGAAGTGGACATCAGCCGCGGCGACATATTGACCGACGTGGAAAATCCTCCGCACTTCGGGCATGATTTTGAAGCGAATCTGGTCTGGCTCAATGAAAAGCCGTTTGATCCGGAGGGGGCGTATCTGCTCAAGCATGGTACGCGCACCACGCCGGTGACGCTGAATATTATTCACGGGATTGATGTCAATACGCTGGAGTCGAAAGCACTCGACACCCTGCATCTCAACGAAGTCGCCCGGTGCGAGATGTCGGCGACGACGCCGCTGGCATTTGATCCGTATAAGAACAATCGCTCCACCGGAGCCTTTATCGTTATTGATCGCCTGACCAGCAACACGGTAGCGTGCGGCATGATACTGGATCAGGATGCGCAATCCGGCCCTACCGATCCGTGGGCGATTGTTGCGGGGCACGAGAGCCGGGCGCGATCCAAGGTGACCGCGATGCAACGACAGGAACGGCTGCACCAAAAGCCATGCACCATTTTGCTAACGGGTTTGACCGGTTCCGGAAAGGCGACGATCGCGTTTGAACTTGAAAAGCGGCTTTTTGAATTGGGTAAAGTGCCGGTGGTGCTCCATGGGCTGGACCTGCGGCGGCAGATTGCCAGCGATTTGGGATTTTCGGCGGATGATCGGTCGGAGAACCTCCGTCGTATCGGTGGCATAGCCCGCATCCTGAATGACAACGGCATGATCGCGATTTGCGCGGTGCTGGCGCCGCTGGCGTCGGTCCGCCAGAGAGTGAAAAAGCTGCTCGGCGAAGATCGGTATCTGGAGGTTTATCTCTCGGCGCCGCTGGAGGTGTGTAAGTCGCGGGATCAGGCGGGGATATACAAATTGGCTGAGGCGGGGAAGATCAAGGCGTTCCCGGGCATATCTTCACCGTATGAAGTGCCGGAATCACCGGACCTCACGCTTCCAACGCATGAAATTTCGGTTTCGGAATCGGTAGACCGGATAATGGCCATGCTCAAAAAGCGTGGTTGGATCGAGTAAAACCTCCGCCCGGCCGGTGGTTTTGGGATTGCCGTGGGGAAATGCGGGCCGGGTATGGCGTGGGCGCGCATCCATGCTGAAAAACTTGTCTGGCGGCGGAAACGTATATAATGTTGAGAACGTATTTCGTGGGGCGTAGTCCCACGATGTTAGACGGAGATTTGACGACATGAGTCGATTTGGAAATTTTAACCCATCCGTGATGGCGCAGGCCAACGCCAATGTATCGCCCGATATGGCGGCGGAACAACGGAGTTTTCTGCATCGGACTTACGGATGGATGGCGATTGCACTGGCGGTGACCGGGCTCGTGGGGTGGGGAGTGTCGCAATCCCCCTCGCTGGTCCATTCATTGGCAAATGCCTGGATATTTCTTGCGATCGTGCAGGTTGTGCTGGCACTGGGTTTGAGCTTTGCGATTAATCGCATCAGTTCGGCGGTTGCGACGCTGCTGTTTCTTGCCTATGCAGCCTCATTCGGGCTAACGGTGTCGATCATACTGCTGGTGTTTACGGCGGCGTCGGTGTTTACGGCATTTTTCATCACGGCCGGCACGTTTGCGGCCTTGGCGATTTGGGGCACCTTTACCAATGCCGATCTCACCAAACTGGGGAGTATCGCCGGTATGGCCTTGATTGGACTGATCATCGCCATGGTAGTGAGCATTTTTGTGCACTCCACCATGATGGAAATGCTGATTAATATTGCGGGCGTGCTCATTTTTACCGCCTTGACGGCGTATGACGCGCAGAAGATCAAATATATGTATCTGGTGGGGTCGGAAACTTCTGAGGTATCCAAAAAAGCGTCCGTTATGGGGGCGTTTATGCTGTATCTGGACTTCATTAACCTCTTCATGTTCATCCTGCAATTTGTTGCCCAGCAGCGAGAATGATACGAGCGACGGATTTGAGACAGGCGAACACCCACCCCGGGTGTTCGCTTTTTTATTGGATGCGGCCGGTTTTACTATCATCGGGAGAATTTTTGCGGTATGGTGGCGAGTGAATGAAGGAGCCTGAAATGGCGAACAAACCGGTAGTGGGAATTATCATGGGAAGCCGATCCGATTTACCCACCATGCAGCACGCCGCCGACACGCTGAAGAATTTTTCCGTCGCATACGAAATGCGGGTGGTATCGGCCCACCGCACTCCCAAGATGATGATGTCGTATGCCGACGATGCCGGGAATCGCGGCATCAAGGTAATTATCGCCGGTGCGGGAGGAGCGGCGCATCTTCCCGGAATGGTGGCGGCCAATACGACGCTGCCGGTGCTGGGCGTACCGATTCAAAGTCGGGCGCTGCGGGGCATAGATTCGCTACTCTCCATTGTGCAGATGCCTGCAGGCATACCGGTGGGAACTCTCGCCATCGGAAAAGCCGGGGCCGCCAATGCCGCCCTGATGGCGATATCGATATTGGCGCTGGAAGATACCCATCTCGCCAAACGATATGCCGAATGGCGAAGTGCCAACACTCGGGAAGTCATGGACCATGCGCACATCGAAGGCTGAATTTACGATGAAGAATCAGCGGCATCCGTTAAATGGTGAGCGTTCTCTCTGCGTGCTCGGCGGCGGGCAACTCGGCGCCATGCTCTGCGAGGCAGCCAAACGGATGGGATATTTCGCCATCTGCATTTCAAGCGATGAAGCGGATCCCGCCAGCCGATGGGCCGATCTGCACATCAAGGGTGACCCGAGTGATCCGCACCTGGTCAGGTCGGTTGCAGAAAACGCAGCGGCCATCACGGTGGAAGCGGAAAGCATAGCGCCAGCCGCACTGGGCCATGATCATTTTCGAGGCATCATCTCACCGGGCGTAGAAGCGCAGAGGATCGTCCAAGATCGTCGATTGGAAAAGACCTTCCTGGCAGAGCATGGACTGGCGGTAGGCCCGTTCCGCCTGGCCGAGACGCTGGAGGATTTAACAACTGCTGCGGAGGAGATGCTTCGCACAAGCCCGAAAATCGTGGCCAAGACGGCGCGAGGCGGTTACGACGGGCGCGGACAGGTGTGGATCGATTCACCGGAAAAAGCGGCTTCCGCATGGCAGGCGCTGGGGCAGGTGCCGTTGGTGGCGGAAACGGCCGTGGATTTTACGGCAGAAATTTCGGTGATCGTCGCCCGCAATCATCGCGGCGAAAAATGCGTATTTCCCGTTCTACAGAACGAACATCGCCGAGGCATCCTGTTTCAAACTCAAATACCCGCTCCCCAGCCTCTTGAGGTGATACGCAGCGCGCAGGAGCTTGCGATTGAAACGGCCGATGCGCTGGCGATTGTCGGACTCCTGACCGTTGAGATGTTTGTTCTGCCGGACGGACGGGTATGGATCAATGAACTGGCGGCGCGCCCGCATAATTCGGGGCATGTTACGATGCGGGCAACATCCCGCTCGCAATTTGAAATGCACGTCTGCGCCCTGATGGACCTCCCGCTTTCGCCGGTCGGACTCATCACCCCCGGCGTGATGACCAATTTATTAGGTGATCTGTGGGCGGACGGCGATCCTGATTTTCAATCGGTATTGACCCACTCGATGGCAAGTATTCACCTCTACGGCAAGAGCCCCCGGCCCGGTCGCAAAATGGGGCATATGATCCATGTAGCCGCCACATTGGGTGAGGCTAAAGCGGCAGCCGATCGCGCCTATATGGCATTGGGTGGGAAATAGACTGCCTTGACGGGGTAATCGAGCTGGCTGGGGCGATTGAGCTCACGCGGTCACCGACGTGCTCCCGGCAGCTGAAAGGCCCGCAGGCAAAGGCTGCCCCCCTGCACTCCGCAGGATTTCGTGCGTTGAGGAGAAATGGATCATGTTATCTAACATCATCTGCCTGATGATCGGTGTGATGATCATCGGGATGTCCGTTTTTGATCTTCTCTGGACGGCTTTTGTCGAAGGTGCCGGACCGCTTTCGTTGCGGACGATGATTTTGGTAGGACGGATGCAGAAACATCTTCGAGCGCATGTTCATTCACGCAAGATTATTCCCTGGGCGGGATTAAGCGTCATTCTGGCAAGTTTGGCGATGTGGACCGGCCTGATGTGGATTGGATGGACATTCATTTTTTCCTCGTTTCCCGGTGCTGTGGTCTCCGCCACCACCCATCAACCGGTCGATCTCTGGCAGCGCATTTATTTCGTCGGATCGACGCTCTTTACACTGGGCATCGGCGATCTGTTACCCCACGGCCACGCATTTGAGATTTTGACCGATCTGTGCAGTGCAAGCGGCTTCTTCGTCTTCGGTGCGGCGCTGGCCTATCTGGTGCCGGTGATTTCAGCGGCAACTCAAAAGCGATCGGTTGCCGTGTATATCTGGTCGCTGGGACATAATCCATCGGATATTATTTATCGAGCGTGGAACGGCTGCGATTCGGCGGAACTTGCCAATCATTTCGACGCGCTGATTCCCCAGCTCTTTACGCTGGGCGAATTGCATCTTACCTATCCGGTGCTGCACTTCTTTCACAGCCCCAAACGAGCGGCGAGCGCCGGTGCCAACATCGCCATGCTCGATGAGGCGCTGAGCATTCTTGAATTCGGTCTGGAGCAGACCTGCGGGGTGCAGGCTGCCCGTATCCATTCGGTTCGTGAAGCGATTAATCAGTACGTGGTTACACTCGCGCCGGTATTGAAATATGTACGTTCCAGTGGGTCGCCACCGATTCCGTCGCTGGACGTACTTCGGCAGGGAGGATTGCCGGCCAGGCCGCAGCGGGACTACGAAACCGCGATCGGCAATCAGATGGAACGGCGGCAGTTATTGCTGCGTATGGCCAAGATGGAAGGCTGGTCCTGGGAGCACATCCATCCGACGGAGCTGTGCATAGCCGCCGAGCCACGGCGACGGATTATTCCTACCAGTTCAGAGCCTGCTCCGGCAGCCAGCGCATAACGCGGCGTCGTGGGGGCACATGGCCTCAGTCGGCGTCGATTTTGAGCAGATTCAGTGCGAGGGAACGGGCCGAAATGATATCTTCAGTGATGATGGCGATCGCCTGCCGTTGAACCCGCCAGAGGAAGGATTTTTCCACATCTGCCGAAGGTACCCAGCGAAAGTCAGTGTGTTCATCGTTGAGGACCACTTTATGATTCCGGGGAGCGGCGGCGGCGAACACGGGCAATACATTCACCCGGTCCCTGCCCCGGTGATAAAACATTTCGAGAAATTCCACCTGGTGAAATGCGGCCGGTTTGAGGCCGGTCTCCTCACGCAGTTCACGAAGGGCGGCTTCGACGGCCGTTTCACCCGATTTTATCCCCCCGTAAACAATGCTCCATATTCCACCATAATCCCCCTGCCCACGGGACCGGAGCAATTGGAGAAATTCCGCTCCAGCAGGTGTCTTACGATAAACGTAAACAGCGATACGGTTACTTTTTATCTTCGGCATGGAATTGAACCTTCCTCGTTCTGAATCTGCTGCATCATGTTTTTTCAAAAGTCTGTCGAGGCGTACGGCGGATCACACCACGCAACTCCAGCATGGTAAGTTCGGCCATTACGACGGAGGCCGGCAAGGACGTATGTTGACACAATTCATCCAGACCCGAATCCGAGCCGTTCCCGATGGCGGCGAGAATTTTTTCCTGCGGAGCGGAAAAGAGCAGCTCCTGCGGTTCTGATTCCGTTGCAGCCGCGGGCGAAACTCCCCGCGGCGAGGCTGAAACGGACGATCCAGAGCCGCGTCCCGAGGGACGAGCGGATGCGGGAGCAGGTGCCGATGTGGCGGCGACCGCACTGGGCCCCACCGAATCATCCGAGGCGGATTCCGCAGTCAAGAGGCCGAGCGATTCAACGATATCGCGGGCTGACTCGACCAATTCCGCCCCACCGGAGCGAATGAGATGATGCGTGCCGCTGCTCGCTGGAGAATCGACTCGGCCGGGCACCGCGAAGACCTCGCGGCCATAATCTTCGGCGGCCAAGCGGGCGGTAATCATCGAGCCGCTGCGTAAATTGGCCTCCACCACCAGCGTGCCAAGGGATAGAGCGGCGATAATGCGATTGCGGGGTGGAAAATTTTTGGGCAGCGGTGGTTCGCCAGGCGGCATTTCACTGATGATGCAGCCGCAGCGGCGTTTAATAATTTCATCATACAGGTCATGATTTTCGGGGGGATAACAGTGACTGAGTCCACAACCGCTTACTACAATCGTGCGGCCGCCGGCGCGAAGCGCACCGTAGTGGGCGGCGGTATCGATGCCTCGAGCCCCGCCACTGACAACGGTCATACCCGCCTGGGCGAGGCCGCGGGCGAATTTTTCCGCCTGCTCACGTCCGTAAAGGGTGCACTGGCGGGCACCGACAATCGCGACGGCAACGGTATCGTCGCGCAGCAATTCTCCGCGTAGAAATAATATTGGGGGCGGATCCGGGATCGGGCGCAGGCCGGGCGGCCATGGTTCATCTGTCGGGCAGATGATCCGCAGGGCGAGGCGGTTGCAATCGGCGAGAATTTCATCGATATTCACCTGCGTAAAAGCTGATTTGAAAGCCCCGGCCCGCTCGACCGTTACGCCCAGAGCCGCCGCCCATTCGGAAGCAGGGAGGTCACATGCGGACTGTACATCCCCCGCGTGTGCGACGAGGCGATTGATGAGAATCGGTCCCAGGCCGGCGGTACGCGAGAGTCGCAAATAAGCCAGCGCATCAGGAGAAGCTATGGTTGAGGCGTTCATCCGACTGCCGCTCCCGCTGTGGTGAGGGATTTGATTGCATCGAGGATCGCCGTCTCGGGAACATCGGTTACCACGATCACTTCGCCAATTTTCACGGGTAGAATGAGTCGGAGTTTGGCGGAGGCGACTTTTTTATCACTGTACATAGCTGAAAGAATGCTCGGTGCGTCAAGCCCCGGAAGGAACGTCGGCAAGCCTGTTCGGCGGATCATGGATTCCAGACGACCGGGGAGTTGCGAATCGCAGTGTCCCAGGTTGACCGCCAGTCGCGCTGCCGCCAGCATGCCCAGCGCCACGGCATAACCGTGCGGCAGTTTGTCGTAACCGACCACCGCCTCCATGGCATGGCCGAAGGTGTGGCCGAGGTTGAGATGGGCACGGATGGAATTTTCATACGGGTCTTTCATGATGATTCCGGCCTTGATGCGGACATTCCGGGAGATAAGCTGCGTCAAATCATCGGGATTACTTTCGAGCACCTGGGGAAGATGAACGTCGAGCCAGTTAAATAAATCTTCGTCGGCGATGATGGCGTGCTTGATGCACTCCGCCAAACCGGAAATCAATTCGCGCCGCGGAAGCGTTGAAAGGAAATTCACATCCATGGCAACGAGCGATGCATGATGAAATGCCCCCAGTAAATTCTTACCCATGGCGTGATCAATGCCGGTTTTTCCCCCGACGCCTGCATCGACGGCCGCAAGGAGGGAAGTGGGCATCTGAATCAGCGGAACGCCGCGCAGAACCGTAGCGGCGGCAAAGCCCGTCATATCGCCGACGACTCCGCCTCCGAGCGCGACGATCGGCAGGCGGCGTTCCCAGCGATGATCGAGCAGAAAATCCCAGATGGTGCCCAGTGTCGAGATATTTTTATGCTGCTCACCGGCGGGGATCATCAGAGAGATCGGTTTGATTCCCGCCGCACGGAGTGCCGATTCCACCGTGGGAAGATGCAGCGGTGCGACGTTGGTGTCGGTTATGACGGCACAGGTATGCGGATGAAACCGCTCGACGACGAAACCCACCACCTCCCGACACAGGTCGGATCCAACCATAACGTCGTATTCGGCATGAGCGGCGGGCACATGAACATGAATCTTCTGCATGCGATTATCATAACCCAACCATCACGTTGGGGTCACGTCCAACAGCGCATCCTGGGCGCCGGGTCTGCGTACCGGAGGCTGGCGGAGGAGGTGCCGCAATTCATCAGGAGCGCTTGGAACGTCCAACGTGAGCTATTTACTGAGCAATTTTTTGACGTCGGCGGTCACCTGCTGGGGATTGTAGCCCACGACAACGTATCGCAAGATGCCTTTACGGTCGAGAATAAATTGCGTAGGGATTGCGGTGATGCCATAAGCCCGCGCAATGGGGAGATTGCCCGGGTTATTGACATCGTAAATCTGGGGCCAAATCATTTTTTTGTGTTGAGCCAGAAACGTCTTCAGTGCTTTAGGGTTGGCGTCCAGCGAAACGCCGATGACGTCGAATCCCTTTTTATGCAGTTTGGAGTAAAGCGATTCAACGTGGGGAATACTTGCCCGGCACGGCGGGCACCATGTGGCCCACGTATCGACCAGCACGACGTGGCCGATAAGCGATTTGGTACTGAAGGGTTTGCCGCTGCCCAGAAGAACGCCCTCAAACACCGCGTGATGATTCAGATGTTTATTTTGGGCAGTCTTCATGGCCACCATTTGCTGGTATTGTTGCGCCGAGGGACTCTTGAGCACTTTGAGGATGATTTCCCGAGCCTCATCGGCGAGATGCTGGTCCGCCGCACCAAGGTGGCTGATGCTCATCAGCAACTGAACCATATCCTCATTCATGGGGTGCTTGGCGGCGATGGAGCGGAGCGTATCGATGACCTTCTGCTGCGCGGCGGCATTATGCTGGTGGGTCAGCCACGTGTATTGCTGCAGATACATACGGGCGAGGAGGTTTCTGAATGGGTGCGCACTTTTGGCTTGAGCAGATAAACGCGCCAACGCAGATTGGTCACCGAGCACAGCCATAATTGAAAGATAATGATCTCGTGCGCCCGTGAAATAAGGTTTAAGTTCCGGGCGCTTCGCCATTCCCTGATCAAATGCGGTTACCACGGTGCCGAGGATGGGCGTGAGCTTGGGCCCGAATTTTGCTGTCAGCGACTTTGATTGGAGAACATCCACGATGGAAGCACCATGGAGGACTTCCCCTATTTTATTGAGAGATTTAAATTGGGCAGCCTCGACGTTCTCCTCAATTTGATGAGTTGACTCCTTTGCCGCAGGTGCAATACCCTTAGCCGCGGCCGATGATGCACCGATCACCATGGCAATCGCCATCGCGATGGATTTACCGAGCATTGCCGACTTCAATGACTTTTTCACGTATAACATCCGCCTTCTCCATGTATAAAAAAACAACGCCTGTCAGATCAGTATACGATCGCAGATCGGCCGGGACGAACAGCCCATCTCGGAATGTTTAAGCCTGTCCCTCCGCCACCACCGGGTTACGCAGAGAACCGAGTGATTCAATTTCAATTTCCACTACATCACCGGCTTTGAGCCAGCGAGGCGGAGTTCGGCCCATCCCGACTCCGGCCGGGGTGCCGGTGAGGATGATGGTGCCCGGCAGAAGCGTGGTGGACCCCGAAAGAAATTCGATAATCCGGGGGATGGAAAAAATCATGTCGGCCGTCGAACTCTCCTGCATCAATTCACCATTGATGAGCGTGCGAATCTTCAGGTTCATCGGATCAAATTCGCCATGGTCGTTGGTCACCACCGCCGGCCCGACGGGGCAGAAGGTATCAAATGATTTGCCCCGGCACCATTGCGAACCGCCCCACTGCTTCTGCCAATCGCGGGCGGAGACGTCGTTGGCGATGGTGTAGCCAAAAACATATTTCAAGGCATCACTCTGAGATACATTTTTACACCGTCGGCCGATGACCACCGCCAATTCTCCCTCGTAATCAACTTGGCTGCTGGCCAGGTGCGTAGGGAGTTCAATGGGTTGATCCGGACCGATGAGGGATGCGGGGTTCTTAAAAAAGACCACCGGATACTGCGGCTCTTTAGCCCCTGTTTCCGCAGCGTGAGCGCGATAGTTAAGCCCGATACAGATGATCGCGGGCGGTTGCACGGGAGCCAGAAATTGAGGGCTCCCCTTCATCTGATGTGTTAAGGTAAAGCCGGTTTCAAACGATCCATCAAGCAGTGACACCATGCCGTTGCCAAGCAGATATCCCCATTGAGGCTCGCCACGCGCATTTTTTACTTTGACCAGTTTAGACAAAACTCCGCCTTTCACCGAAAGCTTGTGCGGGTCATACAGGTAGCCAAATCTCCTGTTACCGGAGCAACTGTACACGTATGTTGCCATGGAACAGGAAATATTTCAAAAAATTGGGGAGAAACCGGTTATTTTGGGCGTGGCAGCATTTTCGTGCGTGTACGATACGCGAGGGGTCTCCCGTGTTCCCCGTGCCCCGGCGGTGAAATTGGTCGGGGTGGCTTTTCAGCGGTTGAAGTTTTAATGAAAATCACGGGACTGTCTC
>JAJZNY010000298.1 GCA_021852245.1 Planctomycetota bacterium
AAAAGATGATGCAGCAGAAAATCAGTTTGCAGCAGACCCATGCGAATTGTGCGTTGGCGGGCGAGAGCCACGTGAACGGGGCGAAAATAACCAGGGTCACGGGGGGCGTCGGGAACGAATCGCTGGTATAGGCGATATGCTGGTGCAGAAACTCCGGCACCATCGTCATCCAGCGGTCAAAATCATTAACCTGTTTGGTACTGTGAGTCTGTTCCTTGTGGATGATGCGCGTCCGCGCCTGCCATGCCGCAGAAAGCGTGATGATCAGCCCGATCAGCAGCACGACAAAAAAATAGGTTTTACCGGCCTGCCGACTCATTTAACCTCGCCATCCACAATTTTTATCCAGCCGATTTTGCCTGCGCATCAAAGCGTTAACCTGCCGATACGTTCAACGGCTTCGGCGAGACGGGCTTCATCTACGGTAAGGGCCATGCGAAGGTAGCCCTCTCCTGCAGGGCCGAATCCGCCACCCGGAACGGTCACGACATGCGCCTCTTCCAGCAGACGACCGCAAACCTCCATGGATTTTCTGCCGCCGGGCGTTTGGGCCCAGCAGAAGAATCCGGCCGTCGGCTTTGCCAAATTCCAACCCAGCTTTCTCAGCCCATCGCAGAGGACATCGCGCCGGCGACGATAAATCTCCATCTGCTTCTTCACGTCCGGATGGTCGTAGTGCGTCAGGGCGGCTGTGCCGGCAACTTGAATGGCATTGAACTGGCCGCTGTCCATGTTCCCTTTCACCTGCGCCAGTGCCGCAATAACTGCCGCGTTACCCACCGCCCAGCCGAGTCGCCAGCCCGTCATGTTGAAGCTTTTGGACAGTGAATGAAATTCCACAGCGGCGTCCATGGCGCCAGGAATCTGCAGAATGCTCGGCGGCGGTTCTTCAAAATAAACTTCCCCGTATGCCAGATCGCTGGCAATGATCCACCCGTATCGCCGTGCCATGTCCACCGCGTGTTGATAAAAACTCAGCGGGGCCGACGCGGCGGTCGGGTTGTTGGGATAGTTCAGCCACAACAGTTTCGCTTGGCGACGGATATCCTCGGGTATGGCATCCAAATCCGGCAGAAAGTTATTTTTACCCTCCAGCGGCATGATATAGACCCGGCCGCCAGCGAATATGGCTCCGCTGTTGTACACGGGATAGCCGGGCTGCGGCACCAGTACCACATCGCCGGGATTGACCACCGCCAGGGGTATATGACTTATTCCGTCCTTTGATCCAATCGTTGTGAGAATCTGCGTATCGGCGTCGGCCGTTACGCCAAAACGACGCTTCATAAATTCAGCGGCAGCTTTGCGGTAGGCAGGAACGCCCTCATCAAATGGATAGCGATGATTTTTCGGATCGTAGATCGCCTTGGCCATCTCATCGATGATGAACTTATGCGTGGGCAGATCCGGATCGCCGACGCCCAGATTGATCACATCTTTACCCGCCTGCATCAGGGCACGTTTTTTCTTGTCAATTTCGATAAATAGGTAGGGGGGGAGCGCCTCAAGCCGCTGCGTTTTTTTAAAATTATTCACTTCGTAGAAAACTCCACAACACTTCCAGCCGTATGCATCAATGCCCGGCAGGCGATGCAGTGTAAGGAACTTTGTTTTTACGGTAAAGTGTGAGCGATGGTTAACTCTCGGAGGTAACGCTTTTTGCTGATTGCGTATTTCATTGAAACCCTTAATCCCTACATTATTCAGTTTGGTCACTCCGCGTGGGGCATACGCTGGTACGGCACCGCCTATCTGACCGGGTTTGTCATCGCTTATTTTCTCATGTCTCACTTCATTAAAACCGGGCGCATGGCCATGCCCAGAAGCCGCCTTCCCGATTACGTCATTTTTGTGGCCATTTTTGGTGTTCTCATCGGTGGCCGTCTTGGCGAGGCCATCCTTTACCGCCCGCATATGTTCACTAACTTTTCGCCGCCCTTCCCTTATTGGGGGCTCTTGAAAGTGCAATACGGGGGAATGGCAGCGCACGGAGGTATCGTCGGAGTCTTTGTCGCCACTTGGATATTTGCCCGACGTAACGGCTACTCATTTTTCAATCTTATGGACTGCAGCGCCATGGTCGCCCCCATCGGGTTATTTTTCGGCAGAATTGCCAATTTCATCAATGGTGAACTCTACGGCCACGTCTGGCACAATCCGTTGGCAGTTCAATTTCCGACCGAGCTTATATATCCACCGCAAACAAAGCTGGAGCGCACGATATCACCCGCCCAAGTGCATACCCTGATTGACAATGTTACCGCGCATTTTTCCAACCGGCCTTCAATCCTCCATGCCCTGCAGGTGAATCCGCGGATGGAGATTGTGAATCTCTCTCGCGAAAATCATCCTTATGTCATCAATCTGCTGCGCCAGATTTTGCCACCACGCATTCCCTCCCAATTGGTGGAAGCCACCACCGAAGGCCTCCTTCTTTTCATCATCTGTTATGCTGTTGGGCGAAAGTGGAAAAAGCCGGGCATCGCGTCCGCCGCGTTTGCTGTCGGATACCCCATCATGCGGATCATCGGCGAACAGTTCCGCGATGGCGACCAGCCACGCATGATCTTCGGTCATCTCATCAGCTTAGGCGTCATCTATTCTGTGCCGATGCTGCTTGTTGGTCTGGTTTTTCTGACCTGGGTGATCAAACGCCGGGTTCCGGAAACCGAAATGGCCAAAATCAAAGTGTACACCGCAGTTGGAAAAGATGCCGCCCGTGGATTCAATCCGACTGCCACCGACAAAGAAATCGACTCGGAAAAATCCTCGACAGTGGCCGTAACTCCTGCCGAACCGTCGGATCCCACCGCTCACGACGGCAATACCTCGCCGTAACATCGATCAGGGAATTACTTCGGGGCAATGGCCATATTTAGATGGGCTTGTGTTAGCCGGTGCGGCCCAGTGCACCGCGTTGGTGATGATCTTTTGAACATCGGCATGATGATAGGTCGGAAAGGTTTCATGGCCGGGGCGGAAGTAAAATATCCTTCCCATTCCGCGGCGATAGGTAACACCACTGCGAAAAACTTCGCCGCCGCTGAACCAACTGATAAGTACCGTCTCGTCAGGTTCCGGGATGTCAAAGTGTTCGCCATACATCTCCTCCTGCTCCAGCACGAAATGATCGGCAATTCCATCGACGATCGGGTGCCCCGGTGTCGTGACCCACAACACCTCGCGATCATGGGCTTCCCGCCATTTCAGGTCGCAACTGGTCCCCATCAGGCGTTTGAATATCTTTGAAAAGTGACCCGAATGAAGAACAATCAGCCCCATGCCAGCGAGCACACGCTTATAAACGTGATCCACAACTTCGTCTCGAACCATATCGTGCGCCTGATGTCCCCACCAGATCAACACATCTGTCTGATCGAGCCGCGATGGCGGCAGCCCATGCTCCGGGTCTTCAAGGGTGGCGGATTCGGCTCTAATCGATTCATCCCGGCTCAGCGCATCAACGATGGCGCCGTGAATTCCGCGTGGATAAATCCGTTTGATGGCGGCGTCCGAGTTTTTCTGTCGTCCCTCATTCCACACCAGTACGTTGATTCCGGCCATGCGGTATTCTCCAAAGTGAGTTACAGGCGCCCTGCGATCTTCAACCTTGATTTGAGTATAACACACCACCTCATTGCCGTGCGGTTTGACCGCTGCCCTCATCGCCCGAATAATAAAGACGATTGGCGTCCTGAATTGAGGAATGGATGATACCACTTGGAACTGACGCGCCGCAGCGGCGCACTCCGCTGATGAACTACTTTCTCATTACCACGTGCGTGGTGATCTACCTCGTCAGCCACCGGGCAACCTCACCGGCTCATCCCTATGGTCTGGCACACGGTTGGGCGAGATTCATGCTCAACCCGCGGCATTTGGAACTGGTCCAGTTCATCACCTATATTTTTCTGCACGCTAATTTCATGCACATCCTCGGCAACATGATCTTTCTCTGGGTATTCGGCAACCAGGTTAATGATCGTCTCGGCCATCTGGCCTACCTGTTTTTTTTTCTTGCAGGTGGAATTCTCGCAGGTTGTGGGCAGGTTTTGTCATCGGTTCACGGCAACCCGACACTCGGTGCGTCGGGATCAATCGCAGCGGTGGCGGGGCTTTTTCTCGCATTGTGTCCGCTGGTTAACATCCGTGTCTGGTTTTTTGTCGTGGTATTTGATGTTGCCAGCTTCTGGTTTGTGCTGGCACAAATTTTTCTTTTCGATGTCTACGGAGCCTTTACTCGCAGCGACGATGTAGCACACTGGGCGCATCTCACCGGTTACCTCTCGGGATTTATCGTCGGCATGGTGATCCTCTTTCTCCGATTGGTGCCCCGCGATCATTACGATCTGCTTTCTCTGCTTAATCGTGCGCGGCGCCGCGCCGCCTACCGTCAGATGGTCTCCCGCGGATACAACCCTTTCAATAAGCCTGTTCCACCGCCGCCCGGTGTCACGAAGATCAGCGGGCCCATTACGGTGGCGGATCCCGCCATGACACAATTGTCCAGCAAAGTGCAGCAGCACCGGCGCGAGCATGATATGCCTGCCGCCGCAGCCGCCTATCGTGAGTTGATGGCAAGATTTCCCTCGGTACGGTTGCCGAGTGATACCCTTCTGGACGTCGCCAACCAGCTTGTGGTCGAAAAGGATTTCAAATTGGCCGCTGGAGCTTATGAATTGCTCCTCAGTTCGAGCGGCAGCGGGAAAAATAACGATGAAATCAAACAGATTCTCGGTCTGATATACGCCCGTTATCTGGGCAATGCGCCGCGAGCCTTGGAATTATTTCAATCCATGGTAGATCATATTCACGATCCCCAGCGGCGTGCATTTTTGCAGGATGAAATTAAAGCCATCAAATCTGGAAACCAAGGCGGATCGCCCGACAAGGCGATAACCTGAAAGCGCAACGACTGAATCGCTTAACCGTTACGCTTATTTCAGTACCTTCATCTGCGTCCGGACGGAATTACGGCGAGGTGTATTGCGTTCGGGAGCCGAAATATTTGTTCAATACATCTTGTGTGCATTCGCTTCGCGGAATGACCGTTCCCGGCGGCGACCAATAACCGGGATTGGCTCCCTGCAGATCGCCCATCGTCTGCACATGTCCGTCAAAAAACAACGCGTTGAACCGATAAACACCGGTCGTTATTCCGTGCCGGAAGGCATACGCCCGGTTGTCGAACCCGGTTGTGGTGATTCCGTCCTTGCTGCTGTGATTCCCCGGGGCATTGTCACGGTTCCAGGCGTAGCTGTAATATGAAAATGCCCCTTCATCGGCAAAATCCGGAAAATCCGTTGTCCCCCCGTCGCCACGCCCGGGCGACGAGACCAGATTCGTCGCAACGGTGTCGTCCAGACGCGGTTCATAAAGTGTCGTGCTGGCTTTGGCTCCGTCGGCGACAAATATTTTTTCCGACGGCTGGCCAACCTTATTGACGTTGGGCGTGTAGGTGGCCGGAACATCGGCATAATCAGGGTCAAAGGTCGCATCATAATTGGAGCAGTCCGACGGTGAGGCCGTGAGGAACAGTCCCGCCGCACAATACGATGGCATCGGCAGCACCGGCAAGCCGGGCGTGGCGGGCGTGGCGATATAGGGGTTTGCGGGGCAGGTAAATGCCGGGAGGGTGACATCATATTTAATCCGCCCGATACGGTCGGCGAGCAGCGCTCCCTGCGGATCGTTAAGATTCGTCGGTTTATAGTGAAGACCCATCTCGTTGGCCAGTGGAGTCACCCAATCATAATTCTGGCAGATATTGGGGCAATAAGCATTGCTGATGGGGAGCGTCACGCCGTCCACATTACCCGTCGCCAGCGTGCTGCTCTTCATAACATCTTGCCACATGCCGATTCCGCTGGTCAGCGGGCTCCCTGCGATAGCTCCCTGCCAGGTGGTGGCATATTCCATCATCGCCTGACCGATGGAATGCAGATTTGCCGCACACGCAACCGTCTGCGCTTCCTTTTTGGCCATGGATAGAGCCGGTAACAGGATCGATATAAGCAGGGCGATGATCGAAATCACCACCAACAGTTCAATCAAGGTGAAACCGTTGGGCTGTTTCACGTTTTTGCTAAATGAAAATCCCGCACCGTACCTGCTGAGTCGTTCATTTGTCAGACTGATTGGGTTCATGGATACACTCCGTTGCAGATGTCACGTTATACTGTCCAATAGTTCCCCAACTTCCAAACTAATACGCCAACTTTTCTTCGTTGCCGCTCCATGAGCCCGATCGGGCCCATCGCTGCTTCAATTCTGCAGCGGATTCCCCAGCCCGTTCGTGATCAGTTCCTGTTCATATTGTTGCTTGGTCGGCGGAGGTCTCTCGCCCGGATACGGCTTCGTCTCCATCGGATAAACCAACCGGCCCGTCAAGGGGGCAAATGTCGGCCCGGATTTTCCGACCCACGAATTCATTAACACCGGTTGCGGCTTGGCCAGAGGTCGGCCGCCGCGACTCCACCACGACCACGCAACCGGATAGCCGGTCCTTCTGCGGGTATACGGTGACATGACCGGAAATGTTTCCCCTATGTGCACCGGGGCGCGGAACGTTTGTCCCGTCACTGAATCAATAAATATTCGGTCCTCGCTTGCCTGCTGGGCTGCAGACGGCGAAAGGGCGGTGACGACCCGCCACAGGCCGAAAATCCCTGCCAGACTGATAAGCCCTATCTGCAGTCGCCTGTCCTTCCAGAATACTTTTCCCATGGTCGTCATCTCCTGTCTGATCATCCGAAATATCACGCCCGGTCCGGCCGCGGAAACCTCGCCACCTCTCCATCCCCTACGAGTCTAGCTCTCGCTCATTAAGAATCTGAACATCTTCGCGCTAAGTTTTTATGAAAAATATTAAGGGGCGTGAAGAAATAAGTAGAAACGTCTCCATGCAACATTACGTTTACGCCAGTCGCATCGGATGTTAATAAAAGCCAAACCCGAATTTACAATTTCGTTAGCCGTTTGATAACACGATCGCACTACACTTCTGCTGGTGAAAGGGAAATGGGTGATGGCGCCGAAACGATCTCGGCGTGAAGTGGTCGTGCGTTCGGGGTTCCGAACCCGTCAGGTTATTTGAGGAGGTAATCCAAATCATGCCTACCAGTAGAAAAAGTGTTCCATCACCAGGGATGATCCACCATCTGCTGACTCACAGCGTTGCGGCGGTGGTCTTTGCGGCAGGCATCGGGCAACTCGCGGATGCGCCCGCCCTCCATGCGGCAACCTTCACGACATCCAATGTCAACGTGGCCAATGTCGAGCAGACGGCCATCAACACCGACCAAAATCGGGTCACCGCTCAGGGGTCGTCCAGTGGCTACTACGCCGATTACAGCACCATGGATTTTAATACCCAAGGTCTGGGCCTTTCCCCCGGAACGGCTCTGGGAAGCGTCAGTTCCCTGACGCTCAATCTCAGTGATCTCGACGAATACTTCGCCGCCTCCGGCCCCGTCAATTTTTATCTCTCAACCGTCAACACCCCAATCGAATCAGCCGGACCGGGCGGTACTGCTGCTTCTTTCAGCGGCACCGGGGCATACGGAGGGATCGGAACAACCTTGGGAACCGAGTCGGCCAATTCGCTCTATTTTCTCGGCTCAGAAAATTACACGCCCGGCCAACTGGTCGTAAATGGCCAAAGCGGCCCCGGCGAACAATTTACCTACAACTTCACCAATATTCCCACCTCACTTTCGCAGTACATCACCAACCAGGTTAACAGTTTTGGAAATCTGCGATTGGTCGTATCGCCCGGCAATGCCTCGGTTTCAGCCGATTATGTCGGCCCCAACAGTGCCGTCACCAATGCAACCCCGCCCCTGACGGCGCCGTCTCTTTCGATCACCGGCTCAACGATCACTTTGCCACCTTCCGATGCGGTACTTTCAACTCCCGGTCTCACGACCGATCCGACCACCGGCTATTTCCTGGCACCTGTGTTCTCGCGTGTCGTGCAGGGGGCCAATGTATCGGAAAATATCACACTCCAGAATACCTCCGCCAGCGGCCAGGATTCGGCATACTATACCGTGATCGGCCAATCGGCTGATGCCGTCACCACACTCTCCGCCAACACAGGATTGGCCGCACAACCGGTGGACGCAACCGGCGCCGTCGGTACCGAGCCGCTCGCAGCCAATACCTCGACGCAGATCAGTGTAGGTCTCAACACAACGGGCGCCACACTCGGTCCATCCAACAGCATCACCGGTCCCACAACCGGGCTCGTGACGATTACCAATCAGTCCAATGCCAGTCAGAGTCCCATTAACGTTTTGGTCGAAGCACAGGATGTGGTAAAAAACCGCACCATCAGCAATGTGGGCGGCAGTAACGGTGTTAACTTCGGCAATATCCTCATTCTGCCCAATGGACAGACGAACGCAATAACTAAAACCGTCCAGCTCACCACCACCAATTCTGCCTATTCCAGTTCTGATCCGAGCGTGGACGGCAGCCAATATTTCACAACCGTCGAACTCAACGGCTCGACCACCATCGCCACTCCGACCAACGGCCAGGGAAATCTCAACGCCGCGCCTACCGGCGACATCAGTTATCTCACCATGGCCGCCGACCCCAATGGGAGCAATACCACATTTAATGGAACACAGGTTGAAACCCGTCAGGTGACTTATTACGTCCCCGGAAATGAACCGTTTGGCGGTAGTTATGAAACCGCCGGAACCAATGGAAGCAATTATTACATCGGGAATGCAAACTTTAATCTCACTCAACTCGATAATGCGATAGGCGCCACTCAAAATCCCACCGGCAGCATATATGTTGATGCCAACATCTATCAGTCGGCCCAGCTCACCGATGCCCAGGCGAACATCGTGACCGGTACGGTTTCCACCGCTCAACTTGCCGACGCCACTCCAACGGCGAATGATGCCGTCGGTTCAACAAGTATCGGTCTGCGCGATAACGCCATTATCACCCAATCCTCACCCACGTTGGTCACATCGAAAACCGCGTACAGCGGCAATTGGAATCTCGATAGCACCTTCGTGGCCGAAGTCTCCGCCGCTAATGCGGCCGTCGCCGTCAATGAAGGCTCGCCGATCAACGCCGCCGAGTTCAATTATGGAAATCTCGGCAATCTGCTCAACGGTCATTACGAGGCCACCATCGGCGGAATCACCGCCGAGAACGCACCTACCGATGCCAGCGGCAATCCGATTCAGGGGGCTTCCGCCAATGATCTCGGGACCCAAGCCTATGCCGTCACGGCCACCGTCAGCGGCTTTACCGGAGTTGCCGGCACGCCGAATACCGGTGAAGTGATTGCGGGCCAACGTTACGCGGGCTTCAGTATTCAGCGGGCCGCGACGGATCCGGGCAGTCACTCCACGATGGTTCAGTTCATTGGAGGTACCGCGTCAGCCAATACCACGCTTGGCGTAGAATTTTCCAACGCCCCCTCAGGAAACAACAGCATCATCAGTGATGTTGCCACCGTCAGCGGTACCAATTCCGACCGCTATGTGCTGCAGATGAGCTATAACCCATCATCCGTAACCAACGGAACACTCAGCCCCGTGCTCGCTTGGAAAATGGCCAACGGGCAGTATGAAGCCGCCTACCTTAACGATACCAACACGGCCAATTCCGCTGGCGAAAATAATGAAGCCTACGACCCCACCTATGATTCCACCATCGGTACGTACGGTATCGACACCAAAAACCATACCGTTTGGGCCGTGCTGAATTACTCCGGCACCTCCACCAGCGATGCGGCCGGTCAATTTGCGGTCATGCAGCGTTTGCCCGGTGATGCCCTGGGCACCGGTACGGTGAACATATCCGACCTGAACGTCGTCCTTCATAACCTCAACCAAACCTATTCAGGTTACGCCGATACATGGTCGGTCGGCGATTTCACGGACAGCGGCTCCGTGTCCATTACGGATCTCAACATCGTGCTGCACAACTTGAACTCGAGCACTGCGACGGCGTCATCGGCCGCGATCACCATTGCAGCCACACCCGAACCCGGTGCCTTGGGCCTTCTGGCTGCGGCGGTCGTCCCGCTGCTGCTGCGTCGCAGAAATCAAAAAATTCGCGGAGTGTAACCGCGTTAACGTCTTCGTCCGGCCTGCCGCCGATGTAGGCGGTGGCCCTTCGACGGATCTGTACAGTTGTTAATGATTTAAGGAGATTCTTTCATGCGTAAGTCTGTTCTTTCAATCCTCACCGCCGCCTCCATCGGCGCGGCAGTCGGTATGGCTCATGCCGATACCATCACAAATATCGTCTATACGACCGCTGCGAACACCAGCGGCGGGGGCGTCACGCTGACCATCGATAATCAGGGAACGCCGAATGATGGTAACGGGCACACTCTTCCCGGCTATACCGCTTTCGAGTTGACCCTCACCGCCAACAACGGGGCAAATGGCTGGGTAAACGGTGTCATCGATTTCGGCGGTGTGCAGAACGACCCGAGCAGTGGATTTTCCGGTCCGCTGGTGGTCGAAAGCACCGTCAGTACGCATCTTGGCCAGACGGTAACAACGCCAATTCTTAACGACGCCGGTACAACCGATAACCCCACCGCCGGAAATTATTACAGTGCCTTGGGATCGCATTTCCTTGACGATCAGGCGGCTAACGTCGCCGCAGGTCCCGATGCCTTCGGCTCCATCTCCGGCACCATCACCCCGACTCCCAACAGTGACGGAGGTTATTCGCTCGGTCTGACCCATTCGATGGTCGGTGCTACCGGTTTTTATCTTCAAAATCAAAAGGCCGTTCAGCCTTGGGCCTATCTGGTGATTCCCAATGGTGATTCTGTCACCTTCACAGCCCAGGATGCGCTCATTCAGAAGACGGCGGGAAGCAATCCTCCCCAGGACCTGATCGATCTTTCCGGCACCATTGCCACTCCCGAGCCCGCTTCGCTCGGTCTTTTCGCGGTCGGTGCCGCGGGCCTGCTCCTGCTTCATCGCCGACGGCATAAGTTAAGCTGATATTCCCCCTTTTCGCATCCCCGTCCTTACCGCCGCTGCAAACTGCACATCGCGCAGTTTGCAGCTTTTTTTCAGCATTAAGGGTGTAACGAGGCGCATGCTCCAGGGCGAACGCATACTAAATTTTGTTTGAGCTTGGCAGCTTGGTGATGGGGTGTTAGGATTTTGTTCAGATGAGCCTCGGATCCGCGTAGCTTGGGAAAGAATGAACGACCAATGAAAGGAGCTTTGGCATGGAGGCCACAAGCAAGACGGACCTTGCGCGCATTTTTGAAGAACTCCCCGATCCTCGAGAACCTCACCTGATTCGCCATCCGTTGGCGTCGATCAT
>JAJZNY010000216.1 GCA_021852245.1 Planctomycetota bacterium
ATAATTTGCCGATAACAACGCTTGTTGAGGCTTCAACCGCACCCGTGTTGGTGAGCTTGCTCAGCGGGGCGGAAAGCTTTTGTATCAGGCTCAACGGATGAGACCTGGAAGTGTCATGATGTTAAGCCTTGTCGTGCCTGCCTAGAATGGATCAGGTGCAGCCGCCAAGCTAATGCCAGAGAGGCCACTATTATGGATCACCCTCCACTCCCCCAGAAGGTAAAAGATTTTCTCGACTATCTGCAGTTCGAGAGGCACTTTTCCACCTACACCAGTAAATGCTACGGAGCCGATCTGAGGCAATTTGGCAATTACCTTGCGGGTCTGCCCGATCTGCCGCCGTCGATTGTCAATTCTCAATCCGCAGCCGTCCACGCGCAGATGCAGGCCCAGGCCGCCCAGGCCGCACAACAGCCGGAGCCGACGCTGGAGCAGATCGAGTCGCTGCTGGTGGCCGCGAGTACCGATGATGTCCGCCGCTATCTGCAGCACATGCGTGAACACAATTATTCCAAGGCGACGGTGGCGCGCAAGTTGGCGACGCTCCGCAGCTTCTTCAAGTATCTCAACAAGCGCGGCCTGACGGGCAACAATCCCATGCAGGCCATTCGCACGCCGAAGCTCGACAAGCGGCTTCCCAAATTCATGACCGAAGAACAGGTCACCGCTCTACTCAATACACCCAAGGACACCGATCTGCTTGGCTCACGGGATAAAGCCATGCTGGAAGTCATCTATTCCACGGGCCTGCGGGTAAGCGAGCTGGTCGGCCTGAATCGCGAGGATGTCGATTTTAATTCGGGAGTGTTAAAAGTGCGGGGCAAGGGGCGCAAGGAACGCATCAGTCCCATCAGCCCCACCGCCATGGCAGCTGTGAAAAAGTATCTGGAGATGCGCCAGCAGGTCGTCTCCGATGCGGAACCGCAGTTGCCGCTGTTCATCAATAAGCATGGCCAGCGGCTCAGCACGCGATCGGTACGCCGCAAACTGGATAAATATCTGATTGAAGCGAATCTGGATCCGGACATCAGTCCGCATACGCTGCGGCACAGCTTTGCCACGCACATGCTTAATCACGGCGCCGATCTGCGGGCCGTGCAGGAACTCCTGGGCCACCAGAGTCTGAGCACCACTCAGGTTTATACGCATCTGACCACCAAGCGCCTGCAGGATGCGTATGAAAAGGCCCATCCACGCAGCGTGTGAGAAGCGATACGCGGGTATGAGGTATCAATCTTTCGTCTTCCCCATGCCGGGGCGGTGAATGATTTCAGCCCTACGGCTGTGGTACCACCTGCAGCGATACCACCCTGAGCCCATCGATATGTACCCTGCAGAGAGGCTTGGATTGGGCCTCCGTCGTAACGAACTCAGCCGCTCCGCCCCGGATTGCGGCGGCCAGATGAAGTGCGTCCATTGCAGAAAGCCCGTGGCTCTCCGCGATCCGAATTGCCTCATCCGTGAGTTGCCGATCCCCACTTTCGACCAGTTCGAAGCTGCCGAGAGCCGCTTGCATGAATTCCACCTCGTCGTGCCTTTTGTAATAACTCGGCTTGGGTAATAGTTCGAGGTGGAGGAAAAGACTGCAAAGGCCGTGCCTATTCCCATCGGTAAGCGCCATGAACGAGCGGCGTCCGATCGTGTCGTTATTTCGGAAGGCGTTAATATAGACGCATGTATCGAAATAGGTACGGGTGGTCGTCATCAACTCCCTTGGTAGTCGCCGCGCCGGGCGCGCACCTCGGCCTCGACTTCCTCCTGCGTAAGAAACGTCATCCCGTTCTCGATGGCCCGCCTGCGAATCTCCATGAGTTTGCGCCCGAGCGGTGTCGTCGGCTCAAATTCCCAAGCCTGTGCTGCCCTGCCATTCGCATCGCGGGTTGTTGCCGCACCGCTTAAATGCAACATGTCATCAACAGAGAGGGCTGTGTACCCCGCGCCGCCGAACGTTGGCGTCACGCTGGCGAACGCGGTGGGTGGGGTGGCGCGGGCAGCGCGTTCGCTTATCGCCGAGGCAAGGTCGTCAAATCCAAGGCGTCCCTCGACCACGAAGTCGAGGGACTGTTCCCCCGTCATTTGGCTGCCGAGGTATTCATATTCGAGGCAGCTTGCCTCCTGTAATGTGGGCCCTACCATGGTTCAATCTCCATATTCCGGGTCAAGCGACTCGATCATCTCCGGCCGCAACAAGCTGAAGAATATCCGATGGGATTCGGCTTTCGCGCGATCGAGAAGATTTACGTGCTGCGCCCACGGCAATTCCCCATCGTTCACCGAGAATGCGGTCTGCACATTCGTGAGCAATCCGTCCTCACGGCCGACCCCTTTTTTGTCCAGTCTGACCGGAAACATCAACTCAATGGCTCCGGTAAAACATCCGGAAACCGTTCCCATGCGAAGATGCAGTCCGGCACCAGAGGGCCGCTGCCCACCCACCGAGACATCCAAGACTAATTTATCCAAAACTTCCGTTCCGCCGGCGAAGAAATCCGTATACCTGAGCGTGCACTGCAGTGGATGATCCACCAGCTTTGACGCGGCAAGCCACGAGGCGAGCTCCAGAATGCGACGCCTGAATTCGGTCCATCCGGGATAAGGTGCTGCCGAACTCAGGGCAACCATCCGGTCGCCGACGAATGCTGTGTAGACGCCAAAGCGAAGGGCGTGGGTAGCGATATTTTGAAATGCAGGCTGGGCATTCCGTACGTCCGCCGGGACGCCGCTCGCCGGAAGCTGGGATAACTGGATATTCGGAAATTCTGTGCGGTATTTCTCGTATAAAATTCCCGGTAAGACGCTCCCCACGACGGTGTCGCCGCTAAAGCGCAAGGCCCACTGTGCCTCTACCAAGGGCTCCTCACGGAGCTTTTTCGGCAACCTTCCTGCACTCACCGTGTTCATTTTCAGGCTCTCCTGAGACCCCGACGCTGCCGCAAAGGATTCACGAAGGGCATCTGCCCTCCTGCTGGTCAAACCCCAACCGGACGGCAGTGAGCTATTCGGGCGCGCCTGCAGGTGCGACACATTTTGCGCACTGCACGTTAATCGCATGTTCTATCATCCCATCTTCCGCTGCAAGCGCCAACCCATAGCCATTGCTTTAGCGGCCTAACTCGATATATGCCGGGTTCGCCCTCATCGCGCCCAATCGCCCGGCTGCATAAAAAATGTGCATATCCCCATTCCCCTGCTCACATGATGCTTTTTAAGGCGGCACCGATTTCGCGCAAAAAAGGCCGATAACGCGCCGCCCAAGTCAAAGTTGCCTATTTATTATGGAGTTGCGCACTCCGGCATCAAACCCGGACGAACCCAATATAAGTGTGGCACACCGATTGCAATTTACTCCTGCCGACCCGACGGGTGCGTATCCCTCGGCTTGGCATTGAAGAGGTTGCGGATCGTGCGATCGCAGAGAACCAGATTCAGTTCGGCTCATAGAGCGGGTGACCATTCGCAAAGTGTGTCACCCCTTCCTTATGGGGGCAGCGACCGAATCGTCTTTCTTCGATCACTCCCGCTGAGCAGCCTCCATGCCCTGTTGGTGGTGGCATGCACCATGGCCTTCTTTGTTTCGCTGGCCGGTGGGCATAGTGATGAAGGTACCTTTGGCAAGCGGAGCATCACCGGCCCGCTATCAATGGTACGGCCCGCTGGCGGGATCCATGTCGCTGCCACCATAACCCCACAAGCCCCGCCCGATTCGGGCGCAACCTTTCAGAGTACCATTTTGCAGGTGGCGGCAGCGGAGTCGCATGCGGAGAATCACACATCACTTGCATGCCGCAGTGGGGTGAGAGTCGATGCTGTTGTCGGTCGCGATCCGAATCGTTTGACCATCGCGGGGGAGATTGAAATCAATCGTTGTCTGGTCTTATTGCCCGGCCCATCGGCCCGGCATCTGACGCGCTTCACATCAGGGTCTGCGCAGGTTCCGCCTGCCAATTTTCCCCGACTTTGCTGATTTTTTATTGAATATTCGTCCGGTCGTGGTCAGCGGCATGCAACCCGCACGCACTGACTTGGAATTATGCGGCTTTCCGGCCGCAGGGTGTTGCTGAAGGAGGTGATGGTTGTCCAAAGTGACATGAATAGAAGATTCCTATGGAGAGGCCCGTGCGCTAGCGGGAAATTAAAGTTCGTCCTTGTTTTGTCGTGATCGATTTTATTTCGGAGGATTGCTCATGCGTCCAACCAAATGGTTTACCCACAGAAAAATGAAATGGATGGCGTACATCGGCCTGATGCTGATGTTCACCATGCTGGCGGCCCCGCTGTTGGCCCAGACCGTGGCGCCCACGCCGCCAGCTTCAACTCCTTCGGCTGCACCTGCTGCAACCGCAGCTCCCGCGGCCGCTGGTGCGGCAACCGCAGCCGCTGCAGCCGCAACACCCGCGGCCAGTGCGCCGGCGACAACCGCTCCCAATTGGGCCACACCCGCGTGGCTTTCGCACGGCGACACGGCGTGGCAGCTAACGGCCGCCACGATCGTCGGCATGCAAAGTATCCCCGGCCTGGCTATTCTTTACGGCGGCGTGGTGAAGAAAAAATGGGCCATCAACTCGGCCTTTATGGTCTTTTACGCCTTTTCCGCCGTGCTGATCGTCTGGCTGCTCTGGGCTTACAACATGGGCTTCGGTCCGCAATGGTTTCCATTCATCGGGCATCCAGGTCCCACAGCCAGCATGTCAGATGAGCTTGTACAGGCGAGCATACCTGCGGCCAGTGCAACCGCAGGCTTTCCGATGTCGGCGATGGTTTACTTCCAGTTTGTATTCGCCGCCATCACCGTCATCCTATTTGCCGGCTCACTCTTCGGCCGCATGAGTTTTCTCGCATGGGTTATCTTCGTGCCGCTGTGGATGACCTTCTCCTACACCATCGGTGCTTTCAGCCTGTGGGGTGGTGGCTTCCTCGGACAAATGGGAGTCATCGATTATTCAGGTGGATATGTCATTCACTTGGCGGCTGGTGTTACCGGATTTACTGCGGCGGCCATCATCGGCCCGCGACTGCCGCAGGACCGGGAAAATTTCCGTGCCAACAACATCCTGATGGTGCTCGCCGGTGCGGGTCTGGTGTGGCTCGGTTGGAACGGCTTTAACGGTGGCGACCCGTATTCCGCCAACGCGGACGCCGGAGCTGCCGTGCTTAACACCAACGTTGCCACGGCCATGGCCCTGCTCGTTTGGATGTTCCTGGACTATGTCAAATACGGCAAGCCGTCCGTTCTCGGTGCCGTCAATGGCATGGTGACCGGTCTGGTGGGCATCACCCCCGGCGCCGGTGTGGTGAATGGCTACGGCGCACTTGCCGTCGGCGTAGTGTGCGCGACCGTGCCGTGGTTTACCATGAACATTTTGGGCAAGAAACTCGCCATCTTCAAAAAGGTGGACGACTGCCTGGGTGTCGTGCATACGCACGGATTTGCCGGCCTCTTCGGCGGCATTATGACGGGTATCTTCGCCACGAAGATCGGCTGCGCCGCATTCGGCCTGACCAATCCGGGCGGCCTGCTGGCGGGAAATCCGAAGCAGCTGTGGCTGGAACTCGTCGGCGCCGCATTCATCATCGGCCTCAACGTGGTGGTGACAGCGGTTCTGCTCTACCTGATCAAACTGTTTATCCCGCTGCGTATGTCGGATGAAAAACTGCGCGTCGGTGATGCCGCCGTCCATGGTGAAGAGGCTTACGGCCTTGCCGAGGACGATATCAGTGAAGGTGCGGTAACTGCCTGACAGGGCGATTTCCGGCGGCTCTTCGCCGCCTGACGGAAAAATCTGCGGCCGGGGATTTAATACTCCCCGGCCGCTTTCATTTCCCGAATCGGCAAATGCCTGTAGAATCCAAAAATGCAGTGCCCGGCTTCAGGCCGGCGGCGTAGACGAGGTGCAGTATTCATGAAATGGATCATCGCCATCATACAACCCCAACGGCTGGAATCCGTGAAGCTGGCTCTCACCGAGGCGGATATTTTTCGTCTGACCGTTTCGGACATCCAGGGGTACGGGCGGCAGAAGGGGCATACGGAATTTTTTCGCGGTGACCCATCCCAAACCAATCTGATCCGCAAGGTGCGGCTGGATATTGCCGTCGATGATAAACAGGTTCAGCGGACCATCGATGCGATTACCCGCGCCGCCCGCACCGGATCTGGTGGTCGGGGGCAGGTGGGGGATGGCAAAATCTTCGTCCTGCCGATTGAAAATGCCATCCGCATCAGCGACGGTGTTTCAGGTGCGGAGGCGATCTGAAACGAGGCGATATTTCTTTCGGCCGGGTGTAACATCTGTTGGGCACACCATGCCGGTTTGCAGTCCTTGTTTTTGGGGGTATCAGCATGAAGTGGATCATCGCGATTGTTCAGCCATACCGTCTGGATGCCATCAAAATGGCCCTGAGCGAAGTTGAGGTGTTTCGCCTCAGCGTCAGCGACGTGCAGGGGTACGGGCGGCAGAAGGGGCACACCGAATACTTTCGCGGCCAGGCGATGCACGTCAATCTTATCCGCAAGGTGCGCCTAGATATTGCCGTTAATGATAATTTCGTGGAGCCGACCATCTCGGCCATTCTCAAGGCGGCCCGTACCGGCGCCGACGGCAAGGGGCAGGTGGGGGATGGCAAAATTTTCGTCCTGCCGCTGGAATCGGTCATCCGCATCAGCGATGGTACCACCGGTTCCGATGCGATTTAGGCGGGCAATTCCGAAAGCAGACCGGGCGGTTCTGTCCGCCGAAATTTGCGGAGGCGGTCGAATTAAGCGGCCTTTGGTGCATCGATTTCTTCCGCGGGTGGATCGCATGACAGGCAAGAGGTGGCACTGAGTGCTCCGTGACGCGTGTCGGATCATTTGTCAGACTTAATACAGTCTACTGCAATTGCCACTTGCGGCGGAGGAGCCACTCGACTGAGATCGCGGCGACAAACAGCAGGAAACAGAGCGGGTTGTTGTACAGGGGGAACGATGTCCGGCGAATTTGATTTCGCTTCGGCAGCGAGGCATTAAGTCGCTGCCCCAATGCGCCGATGGAATCCAGCCGACTGTAGGTTCCGCCCGTCAGACGGGCGATGCGCTGCAGAATTTTCGGCTCGGCGGCGAGCCTGCTCATTTCGGTCTGCGGCGGGATAACAAAAATTTCAGTTTTATCCGTTCCCAGCAGTTTGCCCCCCTTTTTGGCGGTAAATACAAGGGTATATTTGCCGGCGAGGGTGGGGCTGATATTGCGTTTATACATGCCGATGTTGTGTCGCTCTGCGTGCATAAAAAGGGTGCGGGTTTTGCCGTCGGGCAGTGTTTCAAGCACGCGGGTATGGGCAAAACGTGTGGACTGGCCGTTCATGTCGGTCACCTGGGCACGGAGGCGTACCACCTGCCCGGGGCGATAGCGCTGGCGGCGGATCATGGCGGTCACGGACGGGCCGGAGGCGGTCTTAATTTTGCTCTCGCCGGCAAGCCAGCGGACAAGCTGACCCCAGAAACGATGGTACGGAGATTCATTGCCGAGCGTGCGCAGCTCCAGTTGCCACCGGTACGTGGTATCAGCGGCAAACGCGGCGGATCGGCCTTTGCCGTAATGTCCGACGGCGAGAATGATGGCCGGGACGCCATGGACATCCTCTTTCGGGTCAATGAGCAGACTCTGGCCCGCCGGTGCGAGGCCGGCAAACGCCACGCCTCCATCCAGATCGGGCAGTGCACGCTGCGGGTGTCCACCGCCGGGCGGGATGAACCAGGGGGTGATCCCCGCGAAAATAGGGCTCTGACGGCCGAATGGCGTAAGCTCCGGGACAAACGGGAGCGAAAGCTGACTGGGGTGGACGGTCGAGAGCTTAATGGGAAACACCGCGGCCATGGATGTATTACCCCAGCCGCCCGAGGCAAAATTCTGCATGCCGCCGATCATTAGAAAGCCGGCGCCGTCTTTGACGGCCTGCCGCATCTCCCGGCGCTGATCGGCCGAAAAGAAATTTGCCGCCGTATCGCCGAGAATAATCACCTTGAACTGCCGCCATTGGGCGAGCGTCTGTGGCAGGGCGGTTAATTTTCCATGCATACCCCGAACCATGAAATAGCCCGGGCGGGTTTGAATCAGGCTCACCAGATTCACATTCGGATCGGTGGCGAGATCCTCCTCCAGCGGGCCGACTTCCGGGCGAATTTGGGCTTCAATGTACAGGACGCTGATCCGCGGATTGGTAATTAATATCGGAAACTGCTGGGTATTGCCGGCGGTGGACCGTTCCTGCGGTACGGCCGGGATGTGGACGGTAAGCAGAAGTCGGCCGACTTTATGCGGTGTGATGTGCAGCTTGATGATCTGGGGGTTGGGCCCGGATTGAAGCACGAGTTGTTTGGATTTCAGCAGCGTCTTTTGATGAAGAAGCTGCACCTGCACGGTGCGGTCGTCGAGTGCGGTGGAGCGGATATGCACCGAAAGGGTGACGCGGGTATTCACCGGTGCGGACTGGGGGCCGTTGATGCGGACGATATTAATTTCCGGTACGCCTTTGGCATGAGTGGAGGTTGATCCGACCCGGACGGTGAAAACCTTGACGCCCAGATGGGCGAGTGTCCGCAGCGGAGTCGGGCCATTCTGAATTCCATCGGAAAAGAGCACAACCTCGCGTGCACCATTATTGGCAGCGAGCTTGATTGCGGTGGGCAGATCGGTCTGATCGCCGTCGGGGGCAATGGAGCTGTATTCGTGCTCGTTGGCCAGTGGCGCATTGTGCTTGCCGTCGTAGGCGAAATATTCAATCTGAAAATGATGCCGAATGATGTGTGACAGTTGGCGAACGGCCATGACGCTTTCAAGATAGCGGCTCGGCGCGTTGGCCTGATCATTGACGCTCATGGAGCCGGAGGCATCAATCACCATGCCGATTTTGGTGAGGCGATGAGGCGTGGTTACCCACGCCAGCGTCGGCTCGAACATCATCAGCAGCAGAAATACAATCCCCGCGCTGCGGAGCAGCAGAAGCGAGATCATCCGGCGGCGTCCGAGAAACCGGTACACGCGCTGATAGAAAATCCAGATTGCCGCGATCAGCAGGGCGGCGGTGATGAGCATCGCCGCAAGGTGCCCCGAGGCAGAAGGAAGCATCCAACCCGCAGCGGCATAGATGACGGCGACGATGCCGATGGATGCGGGTATCCATGGGGATGGCGGTCTATCTGCCGAGGCCGCAGGGGATGTGGGAGGAAGGCCGGGGCCGGTTACGGCGACCGAGCGCCATTGCCGAACGGCATAAACCAGCAGGGCGATGCCCACGACGGCATTCACCAATGCCCACCAGGCAAAGCCATTCTGCCCGAGGAAGTTCAGTGAGACGTCGGCCAATAGTTCGTATTGCATCATCCACGCATACTCGCACAGGATAAACGCATGGGACGGTCAAATGTTGTCCATGCCCCGCACTTGGCCTTGGCACCGTTTTGTCCCGCCGCGGAATCCGGCCGGCCGCAAGCTAAAAAAGCGGGTTGATCAGCATGCCCGTCGCCAGTTTTGGGTAAAAAAAGGTGCTTTTCTGGGGCATCAGTTCGTTATGGTGGCATAAATCCCGCACGGCCTGCAATGGTGTCGGCTGCAGGACAAAGCCCGCCTGATGTTGGCCATGGCGGCAGAGATGCAGGACATCTTTCGCCTCGTGCGGAAACGCCCATTGGAGTTCACCTTCGGGGGCGAACCGCGGTTTGACGACCCGATCAAAAATCAGCTCCTGCAGGATGGCCACATCCAAAGACCGCCACTCGGCGGAGTGAGTCGCGATGGACGGTGAAGCGTAAAATTCCTTCAGCGGATCGTCATTCGCAGGCTTCACGACGATGGCCTGGTCCGATTTTGGATCGTAAACCGCCATCGCATGGCGGCCCCACGAGGCGAGGCGTTTTTCAAGCTCGGGGAGCTTATCGCCGGGGAATTTTTCCGGTGCCGCCAAAATGAGCCGAGCGCCGGCGGCGGCGAGAAAGGCGTCGAGAGTGAAGCCTTTGAGATTGGAAACCGTTCGATGCGTCGGCATGATAATCAAGCCGGGGTCCTGCATGGCGACCAGCACAAACATGACGAAATTGGCGGGATGATCATGCGGCAGCGGGCCTGATGCGCTTTCAAGTTCGCGCCGGTAATTGAGTGAAGTTCCATAGCGGTGATGCCCATCGGCAATATAGAGATGCTTTTGAGCAAGCAGTTTTCGCACCTGATCGATAACCGCTGAGTCGGTAACCCGCCACAGTGATGACTTCACCTCGCTGCGGCCGTCCATTGACGGGAGAGACGCCTGCGCCACCGGCGCCCCAAGGCCGGTAAACAGTTTGCCGGTGACGGCATTATGCGGATCGTCGTAGAGACCGAAGACAGGCGAGAGATTGCACCGCGTGGCCCGCGTCAGCAGCAGACGGTCTTCCTTGGGGCCGCTGAACGTTTGCTCATGCGGATGGATGGTGCCGGTGGGCCCGAACTCCTCCAGTCGCACCCGGCAGAAAAGGCCACGCCGCTGATACACCTGCCCTTCATGCGTGTAGGTTTGCTCATACGGATACAGGCCCGGAACATCATCGCGACGCAAAATGCCGGATGATAGCCATTGCGTAAGCTGATCGGCGGCCTGCTGATACGCAGCTGCCGGCCCGGCAACCTTCGGGGGAACGTGCGGGAGATCGATGGCCACAATGTTGTGTGCATTTCGGGTCAGCATCGCCTGCTTATCTTTCAGTTCCAGCACGTCGTACGGTGGAGAAACCAGCTCCGTCTGATCCAGAGCCGGATACCGAATTGCACTCATCGGTTGTATGTCAGCCACACCCATGTCCTTTCGTCATATTCACTCCACAGGATGGAGAAAAGTTTGAATTGCAGGCATGCGTCATCGGAACCGGTCGTTTCTGCCCGCCCCGTTGATACGATGCGGGCGATGACGGTTAACGCACAGCTTTTCCTGCTTACTGCGGATCGAGCAGCGGGGTTCCATCAGCACCATCAGATTCTTCGGGTATCACCCGTGCCATGCCGACCAGAATATCCCCTTCTTCCAGTTTGATGAGGCGCACACCCTGCGTTGCGCGGCCCATTTCGCGCAGTTCACCGGTAACGCCGATGCGCACCA
>JAJZNY010000158.1 GCA_021852245.1 Planctomycetota bacterium
ATTGGGTAATTGGGCACAGCCCGTTATCAGGAGCGCCCCCACTACTGTAGGTAACCACAAATTTGTCATGCCACTTATCTCCAATGCGTGATTCAACTGACCAACCCGTAACGATAAAAACTTAACATCCGAAAAGTCGCGGGGAGAAAGGTGTGTTATTTGGGTATGGATCAGATTCTCAGCGCGCAATGCTGGCGCAGAAGGGAGTTGTCACTGCAGTGCAGGCTGACGCTTGCCGTGTCGAACAGGACGCTGGGGCACGCCGGCGACACTAACCCAGACGGGGCTGAAGATTGGAATATGACTGCGACCCTGACCGGTTGAGGTTGGCGGCTGAGCCGCTGTTCTGGGAATGTGGCACGAATGACGCGATGGCAGCACATAAGGTCCGCTGGTGCTCTGCCAACGGATTCCGTGGCTGGCCGCAATACATAAAATCCCGCTCTCCGAGGGGCGGCAGACGTGCTGTGGATTGACGAACATTCGCCCCACGGTAACAATAATCGATTATCGCATGGGCACCATATCGGCGATAGCCCCAAGACAATCGCCAATAGCAAAATGAGGATGTGCCCGAATCGCCCGTTCATATGGGAATAAGACTAGGCCGTTCGTTGTCGGATGTCAAATCACGCATCAGCCCGAACACGCGTCCCGAGCCGCTCTGCCGGGATTGCCGCCAGACGCAGCGGCGCGGGGCAGTGTGGTGGCAAATTCACCCTGCGGCGGCGCGGGCGTGGATCGGATCACGCTTTGGTATGCCGATAGGCGATGACTTTCACCTCTTCCATGGTGATCATCCCTTCGGTAACCATCGCGTCGAGTTGCGGCAGGAGCATCTGAATTTTTTCCCGCGAATCGACCAGTTCAATCACGATCGGCAGATCGGAGGACATGGCCAGAATTCTGTCGGTGTGCATGACACTGTTGGCACCGAACCCCATCACACCTTGAAGCACCGTCGCACCACTGAGCCCGAGTTCCCGGGCTTTGTTCAGTATGGCTTCATGGAGCGGTTTTTTTTCGTATACGTCCGATTCGCCGATGAAGATGCGAAGCAGGACGCCGTCGGAGTTGGTGTGCATGGGCAAACCTCTTTCAAGATCAGGCAAGGTACTCAAGGGCTGGATGCGGCCGAGAAGTTGTGCTTCGCCGCGGGCGATATGTTCACGGGGACGATACATGAGAACGGCTGCGCGCTCGAGGGTGGCCAGGCCGTGGTGCAGCAATTTATCGGCAACATCGTGCAGGAAGGCAAGCAGCTTTTCACCATCATCGACGCACTCGATGATCACCGGAGAATCGCTGATGAGATGCATGGGAGATGGTTTGAGCATGCCGCGCTGACCAAAACCCATGATGCCACGCAGAGCGGTAAGCCCGGCGAGTTTCTTTCGGCGTGCCATCTGTATCACGCGCTCGTATCGCGGTACAAGCATATGCTGATCGCCGGTGCGCATATAGAGACGTAACAGAATTTTTTCGCCAGTCATTTTTTCTCGTCCATAGCCGTAATCTCATATGAGTATGTGGGGCCGCCGTGTGATTGTATCCGCGTTTAACTGGTCCGCTGCCCCAGAATAACACCGAGACGCACGGCGATAAGGCCCAGCGCCACACTTCCTGCAATATAGAGAATGCCGCGAGCCACCTCGCCGGCGGCGAGCATGCGATCCGACTCGAACATATAGGTGGAAAATGTTGTGTACGCACCGACGAAACCAATGGCGATTCCGCCGCGGATAACATCTGATATCTGAAGGCGCGAATGGGCCCAGGTGAGAAACCAACCGAGAAAGAAGGATCCGGTGATGTTGATGAGCAAGGTGCCCCAGGGGAAGAAGGCGCTGTAACGACCGAGCAGTCTTGCCACGCCGTAGCGGCACAAGCTGCCAAAAAAGCCGAACAAGCCGATACTCAGGCACATGATGAGCGTTTTTTTCACAGCCACCCCCGTTAACTTAAAAAACAAAAAACCTCCGCGGTTGACACCGCCGAGGCAAAACACAGTCCCGGCAGGGCGCCGCCTGCCAGGAGTCATCATTCCCAAATCAGTTGGGACGGTTCAGGTGAACTCCATCACCCTTTGTAATATTTCCTCATATTATTTGAAGTGGCTCAAATGTCAATTGCGTCTGTACTGAAAGATGGCCCGTTTCGGGCGCGGGGCACCATCAGGCTTACCATCGGGTTCAAGAGCCCCATCGGCAGTTTGTGACCGCTTATTCGCGAACGTATTTTTTACCGCGTATTTATGGAGACGAGGGGAATCGAACCCCTATTTGCGCATTGCGAACGCGCCGTCCTGCCGTTGAACGACGTCCCCGCGATACCTAAAGGATATTACAGTCTCCCACGGGCTGCAAGCATGGCAAAACATTGCAGGCCGAAAAGATGCCAGCTTACCAGACCGTGGCGGTCCGCCAACAGGGTGACGATCTGACTGGATTCAGAAAAATCCATCACACGAAGGCAAATTCCATCCGTTCGCACCGCTTCAGCCATCGGCGGTATTTTAGCATGAGATCGGCCCTCGAGCCGATGCCGAAGAATTTACTCCCCGGAGTCGAGAATCAGCGTGTTCGCCATGCGAACCACCTTATGATGCTGCAATACCTTCTGCGATGCATATTTCACCGGAATCATCACATGGAAGAGGTGCGATATTTGATTGGATTCCGATACCGACAACATGTGACCGTGTACCATCACTTCCGGCGTGTGGAAGGAGTAGAAAGTCAGCGGGATATCTTTTTCTCCCATGGCAAATACCGTCTGCAACCCCACCCCCTGATGCACACCCTCGACCGACGCAAGATGGGCAATCCTCTGACGACCCGCCGGCACCATCTGCTCAAGATCACCAAAAAACGCTATCCGGGATGAAAGCAGCGGAGCCAAAACCCAATACGCCCACTTATGAGGTGCCAGGGTAACTCGAATCGTATGATCGCGATTAAACAGGACGGTTTTGCCGGTGAAATAATTTCTTGCGATCCACACCCCATGCGGATCAAGACCGAGACTGCGCGGCGTGAGAATGACGGTGGAATGAAACCCGGTACGGCGATAGACAAACACCAAGGTGCTTCGAATATGCCTGCCGGTATGCGTCGTGGCCACCAGCGGAATCTTCCGTCCCAGAGCATCATTGACGATCGTCTGATCGGTCGGCATCAGCGGAGCCGCCGGTTTCACCAGTCGACCATCCGCCCGCGTGGTCATGTCAATATTCTTCGGATCAATCCAGCCCAGAGGATCGCCCAGGTGCAGCGAGCCGGCGCTGTGAGCAATGAACTCGCTCCCATCAACACCCTCAAGCGGATCCCCGACCCCCACTGGTCCACCGGAAAGCAGCGAGAGGAGCATATTTCCGCGCTCATTACTCATGAAAACATCGGACCACGGCCAGGCGCCGACGGCGTGGATGAACATGGAATTGTAGATGAAGTTTCGCCATCGCAATTTGAGGAATCGATCGTATGAACCGCGCATGGCGAAAACGTCCGGCAATGCACCGGCTTCCATCAGGAACCGGCTGGTCTCCATGCAATAAATAATGCCGATATGATGAGATTCCAGTGCGTTGTTCATACCGTGAGTAAAATCACGGGCAAGCGACAGATGAACATGAAGTTGGGGTGACCATTGATAAATGCGGACGAGCCAGTCCTGCTCCATAGCACTCACGCCGTTTGCAGCCAGATATTTCGCTCGTGACATCCAATAAGCGCGATCGGAGGGTGCGACGCCGGAGATGTGATACTTACGATGATACGGGCTATCGTGTGCGATCCATCGGGCGTGTACGACGAGAGGAAGACCGATAGCTTTGTGAAATGCGTCAAGACCATGTGGGAAAAGTTCCGGCGCCGCCTGATAAAGCCACGTCCCACCGAAATGATTCCAGGTGTTGTGCGCCGGAAGATACGGATTCATCGGTGACAATTTTGAGCCGTTGTAGAGGTGATGCGTTTTTTCATACCACCAACTGTCAAGTTCGATATAACCGAGATGAATATGATTCTGGCGGTATTCGGACGCCACCTTCAAAAGCGTACCCGTATAGCCATATTTTTTATCATAATTGTAGAAGTAGGCGGCGGCATTATCCGTCCAATAGCCAAAATCCCGCAGCACAGGAGACGCGTCCTGCGGCGTGGCCGGACGATGACGCAGTTTACGAAAGGCCTGCCCCCATGCGGCAATGGTCCGACGAATACCGTTTCCAAAAATCATAATCGTTCGATGGGGTTCTTTGAGTGCGGTGCCGACGACGCCTTTATTAAAACCGTCTGCAATGAGGCTGCGTCCATCACCATAAAGACGTGAGACAAGAATTTCAGTTGCGGGCGCAAAGATACAGGTTTGATAGCGCCGGTTAAAAAATACCCAGGGCGTGGCGGTATCGACGAGTTTGAACACCGGCGGGGTAAACGTCCTGCCGCTGAGACTCAAATGCAGCAAATGCTTCGGTGCCCGATGGAAGAGGGGAAATTGAGCACCGGGTGTTTCATCGGTGGCGGTAAATACGAGCGTCGGCTTCGTTTGCATCATTGAGACGGAATATCGAGTGCGACTGCCCGGTTCGCGCCACGCGAGACGGATTTCTCTTCCGAACGGTCCGCTGATCGTCGCCTGATGAACATGAATCGGGGGTTTGACCGTGATGCCGGCGAAGGCCCAATGTGCCTCCTGCCATTGCACCTGATAATGACCTGTTTTGGATGAGAGCGTGAAACTCAAACCTGATGAGACATTTTTAATGGTCCACGTTTTAGCATCCGCCAGGGCGGTGGTCGCCAAGAAGGCCAGCAGAAAAACCGCCGGCCGGAGTGCACATTTGCGGTTAGCAACCCTGACACGAAAAAGCATCTTTAGATATTCACGCATGACCACACCTCTATCGATTTTGCCTCTGCGAAGAGGCCTCTGCAAGCTTTCCATGGCGTGCAAAATTTGCCAAGATTCCACTCTCAGGCCGACATCGGAAGTTTAGTGACAGGGAAACTGGCGTGCAATCAGCAGCAGTGGGTCATGCGGCAGAATAGTCAAACATCTGGTCAAGTTGATTGATCGACAAGCGAGTATTTTCCGAGAGAACCCGTGTCCACCAATAGGTTAAAATTTAAATGTAAGCGCCGCGAGGATCAATGTTGAATTGCGTTTGAGGCCCTGCGTTCCCGCCGCATTATCGTAAAGATCAGTAAATGAGAATCGCAGCCCCATCCCACGCACGATGTGCGGAAGTCCGAGATACAGCGCGCTGGTCGCATTTAACTGGTAATTGTAGGCATTTTCGAGTGATGACACGTATCCGGCTGTCTGGGTAAATTTAACATGCCTGGCAATCTGATATCGAAAATGTGCCGCCGCAATGCCGTTGATATAGCTGTAACTCTGGCCGTGGAAAAACCGCTCATAGGTGTAACCGGGGCCGGCGCGGAGATCAAATTCCGATTTTTTGTTATCCCACAGATAATAGCCCAAACCACCTTCTGTATCGCTCCGAATGGAAATGCCTTGAATGGCATCATAGAGGTTCGTATTCTGCAGGAAGAGGAACACTTTTTTCGCCCAATGGGGTTTGAACTCATTGAGTTGCCGCTTCCACAGCAGATCACTTCGGAAAAAACCCAGCGACTGTGTGCCATTGGTAACGCCGTAACCGCCGGTGAAAGCGATCAGGAGATTATCGGGCTTGTGACGGAAGTGAAATCGCAGTTCGCCGTTGAATAAAGTGCTGTTTGAATTACCGGTGGTGTTGGTTGCGCCGAGGTCGAGTTCGTTGTCCCAGTCCGGACCGAAGATAGAGACCGGTGTTGGCGCGGGGGGCGTTTTTTTGATCAGTGCCAGCGGCGGCATGTCTGCAGGGATGGCACGAGTCGTAACGGGGTGAACGGTATGTGTGATCCACCCCTGATCTCCCGGCGCCGACGAGATCGTCACCAGTGAAATTTTTCCGTCGGAGGATGTGAGCTTAACCGGAGATTGACTGGTGATGGTCTGCACGCTGCTGAGTTTAATCACCACGCCGCCGGCATAGGACGTATTGATCACCACGCGCGAGGGTGTAAGCTGTGTGATGCGGCCGGTCAGATGATCACCATTAGTTAAAACAACTGTCCCACCGAACGCCGTGCCGCATCCCAGACCAATGATTGACGCGACAAGAAGGTTCGCAAACATTTTATTGACGTTCAACACGCGATGAATACCTCCCACGAGCAACTGGTGCAATCCGAAGTAAAGCGGCGGAATTTTATTTGCGGACCGTGATTAAGTCAATGCACAGATTGGGTCATTATCTCGGGTGTGTATTAAATTTGCCGATGCAATCTGGCATGGGCCAGAGTTTTCCATAAACCTGCGAGGGATCAGAATCCTCCGCCGCCGGAAAAATTCTGCGGATTGTTGCTCGGTTGACCGTATCGATTGTAATTTTCAATAGGGTGAGGGTCGGGAAAATAGAGAGCTTTCTGCCGAGCGGCTTCGTCCCGGTGAGCGAATAACTCCTCCGTACAACCGCCGAGCCCCATGGACATCGGCAGCAGAAATACAAGTGCAGCCATCAGAACCCGAACAGGCTGGCTGCGCGAGTGGGTTGTGTTCTCATGTAAATCTGACGCCATTACCTGCCGCTCCATCAACAACCAAGCGAAGCAGCGACATTATAACAACTCTGAAATCTCGAAGAAACTGTCCATACACCTATCAGAATGAACACCCGGTTTGCGCCGACGAGAGAAAGTGTTGGCTCAGACCCCAGCGGCATGAGCCGAGGCCAGTTCGGCGGTCGTAGGAGCATCGGACGGATCGCTACCGGGGCCGAATTTTTCAACTGCTACGGCAAGACCTGCCGCCATCATGGCATCGAGGGCGGACTGGAGATTAACCACCACATTCTGCCAATTGAGATTTCTGATGATCGCATTGAGATATTCCGTCCGACGCGAGCCATAATCGTAATAGTAGGCATGATCGGCCATATCAATCGCAATGACCGGTGTGGCATTCCACATGGGAAATTGCCCATTTTGGGCCGATGTGATGTTGATTAAGTGCCCTGAGTGATGATCGAGCACGGTAAATACCCAGCCATGAGTTGAGAGGGCTGTCCTGGTCAGATCGGAGAGAAAATTGTCGAACGATCCGAAGTCTGATTTAACGGCGTCGGAAAGTAAACGGGGTCGATCCATCTCGCCGCTGCCGAGGAGACTGAAATACAATTCGTGATTCCGAGCTGCGGCCAGAGTAAAGGTGAGATCTCGCTTGAGATTGCGCAGATCGTTGTCGGTGGCGCTGCGTTTCTGCCGAACGGCCTGGCCGTGGATACCGCAGAGTTCATGTGCCTTATGCACATAACCGAGATAGAGCTTGTAGTGATCCTCTATAAGCGCCGAGCTGAGTCCGGCAACGTGCGCCAAATTCTCAAAATGACGAACTGCGGGTACCTTAACGCACGACATGATCAACTCCTCCGATACATCCCTCGACACTGCCGCCGAATGGCTTACCCTGATTATCGACAGCCTACCTTGATTATCGCCGTTATACAAGGAAATTCCGGCAATTTTTCCCGCATGCCAGAAGCTGAAGCGATATGGCCAGCCTATCATCACAGCGGGCGGAATCTTCGGACCCGACTTCATCCATCCCTTGAGTCGCTCTGCCGCAGAGAACTTGAAGTTCGCCTTAAGTTAGGATAAGATACCAAACAGAATCCTTACAGAAAGGTTCAAGAGTTTGATCTTGAACGGTCGAATAAGGAAACAGGCGAATGTGGACGAAGGCAAGCGATGGCTGCCACGGACGGTACTAAATTGCTGGAAAGGAGTCCAGAAAAATGAAGGTCAATTCAGCCTCATATCTCCGGCCGTTAATCGGTCAAAAATCTGATCACAAACCATCAGCGACGCGAATCCGGCCGTCGCATAGTCTTGTTGGTAAATTACAGAGTCCGCACCATCCATTGCGGCAGCAGGCTGAGCCGCTTTGCACGTTCGGCCCGGGTGGCGAATATGTGGTTGATTGGTTCGCTGGGCAAGGCCGACAAACAGCCTTCCCGGAGCGTGAGAAGGCGGTAATAATTCCTGCATCCGCAGGCTCCGGCGAACCGCTGAAAGCCGGCGACTGCGGGCGAAACGATGCTCAGACTCGCCCCATCGGCCTTAAACCCTTACAGCTTTTATCTGAAGAATTGAAGCGCCTTTTCTCAGGCGACCATCCCGGCCGCGTCCTTCGCGCCGACGCACACCCACATTGGATGGCTCCATGCGTGGCATGCGGCCAGCATAATCAATACTCGCCCTGGACTAGCAATGCACTCCCTCAACCCGGCCCCAGACCCCGATCCGCAATCCTTCACCTCGGTATAACGGCTGCCGAAAGCAACTACCATTCGATGGCCCGTCCTTTTACTTCCAGCGGACGATCCTTGACCGAAGTTTCAGACCAGCTTTTCCCGGAGATAACTTATGAATCCAACCCCCAAACAACTCAAAATCCTGCAAGCGATCGACGACTGGCGTCGGAGGGAGGGCTATTCCCCGACGATGCAGGAATTGGCCGATCAACTCGGCGTGTCGAAAGTCACCGTTTTCGAGCACGTACAGGCGCTGGAGCGAAAAGGGCTTCTGGATCGACAGAAGCACAAGGCTCGCTCTTTGAACCTCAGCCCACGAGCTAAGCTTCCGGCGTCAAGCAGCAGCGGAATACTTCCGTTGGTCGGATCCATCGCCGCAGGCAAGCCAATCGAGGCGATTGAAAACCCGGATCATATCGACCTGCGGGACTATTTTGCATCGCGGTCGCAGACTTTTATGCTGCGGGTCCGGGGTAATTCCATGATTGAAGATCACATCGCCGACGGCGATATGGTCATTGCGGAACAGCGCACCACCGCCCGCGATGGGGATATTGTGGTTGCGCTTCTGGAAGATGGTTCCGCAACTCTGAAACGGTTCTACCGTGAGAATGGTCGGATCAGACTTCAGCCGGCAAACGGAAGTATGCAACCGATCTACGTTGACGGCGATCTAAAAATTCAAGGTGTGGTAATCGGTGTGCTGAGACGCTACGGTCGTAGCAGTAAGGTGGGGTGAGGCGCAGCGGCCGTTGACCCGCGGGCTGTGCTGTTTCTGTTTCAAGACAGCGATATGCCGCACCGGCTGAAACCGGGCGTATTGGCTGACGTAAATGCAAGTTTCATGGTAAATTTTCGTCATGTGTGCTCGCTACAGACTGACCAGTTCACCATCACAGATAGCCGTGCACCTGGGCATAACGCTCGATCCTGACACCATGTCACAACTCAGTCCGCGCCTGAATATTTGCGTTTCGCAGAGGGTTCCGATTGTACGATCTGACGGCGGAGTACGGCGGCTGCAGATGGCGGAGTGGGGCTTTCGGGCAACATGGGACAGCGGCAAACGGATATTCAATGCCATGGCTGAAACCGCTGATCGAAAACCCACGTTCCGCACTGCGTTCGCGAGTCGTCGCTGCCTGCTTCCGGCGGACGGGTTTTACGAATGGCCAGATAAAAAAAAGGTGTTGGTTCACTATCAGGACGATCGGTTATTCTGTTTTGGCGGACTCTGGCAGGGAGATGAGGTAACGATGCTTACCTGTTCGCCCAATGACTTTATGCAGCCCATTCACCGCCGCATGCCGGTTATTCTCTCTCCAGATCAATATGAACGATGGTTGGATATCAACACGCCTGTCGCCGAATTAAAAACGATGACCGGTCCACGTCCGTGGCAGATGATGAACGCGTCGCCGACTGCTGTTGCGTGAAATCATGCATCGGCAGGGATGCGGTCACGGGAAGCGGTTCGAGAACCGGGCAACTCATCGATTGTTGAGCTTACGCATGAGAGAATTGAATCGCAGGGAATCATTATGATTCCACAGATGCAATTCCCAACGCCAACGGCGCAATAATAATTTTGGGAAATGATGCGCGACCGCATAGCGGTATGCGGCAATGCGAACCTGCCTGCGAATTTTCAGATCCACCGGTCCCCACGCCCCCGATTGCCGGGTCAATCGCCAGAGCCGCCACGCCGCTGATGCCCTGATTTTGGCGGTGGGCACTATGTTCGGCGGCCGGTAATGGTGAACGGGCAGGCCGTCAAGACGATGATAATCGGTGTCAAGATGTCGGCGGGCAAGGCGATCCAGAAACATGCCCTGCACCGGCATCCAGAAACCGTAATTTCTCTTCAGGCGGACCTGATAATCACCCGGTCCCTTGAGCAGAAAGCGGCAGTATTCACCGCCGAAGAATTGGTAAATTCGTGCAACGGCGAGCGGCTGTTCATGCTGCAGTGCGTAAGTTGGATTTTTAGCGTTTGGATAAACCATCGCGACATAATCGCGGATTTTGTTCATGCCATGCTGCCCATCCTTGTTGTGATAATAAAAGCTCAGGGCGTAAATGCCGCTCGGAATCCGAACGTCGAGCCACATGTCGGGACCGTCGGTTAGGCGCGGGTAACGGCCGCCGGCGTCATTCCACTCTCCTTCGATCCGCATCCGGGCGTCGGGGAAATAGAGAGTGGACCGGAGCGTCGAGTTCGGCCACGCCAAATAGCATGCCCAGTCCCCCTGATTAAAAAATTGGGGATATGGGGACTTTTCGCGTACGATTTCACATCGCGCTTTCCCACCAAAAAACTGTTCCTGGGCATCGGAAAACTCAGTTGTCCCGCAGCAGAGGCGTGCGAAATTAACGCCGTAGTGCCCCAGCCAATCTCCCTGTGTGGACCAGTCGCAACCGAGCACGGCGGCAGTCGGCGGAGCCCCGAAGCCAGCTTTCATCGATTCCATCATCCGCACGAGTTGCATCGCTGAGGGTGCAGGCGCAGGCTTTGGTAAGGCAGCCCGTGGCCGATAGTGTCCGGTCGCGTCATTGATGACCGTAGAAAGCGGGCCAGGTGCCGTCTTGAACCAGTACACGCCACTGCCATAGTGTACTGTCCCATATTTAACTTGACATATAGGGCGAGGTGCGGTATGCTGGTGTCATGGCGAATAAACCTGCATCAGCGTTATCGTGTAGTCAAGAACAGAGATTGGAACTGGAGCGGATGGAG
>JAJZNY010000329.1 GCA_021852245.1 Planctomycetota bacterium
CCTTGAGCCGCAGCGGCGGCTGATCAACCGTCAGACGAATGCACTGCCCCGGAATAATCGAGAGCCCCCGGTGTTCACCATCTTCAAAGCCGGTATCCACCAGCAACTGCATCCCCAGGCAGATGCCGAGAAAGGCCTTGCCCGAGGCGATAAAGTCGGTGATGGCAGAGTTCATGCCGGTTTTTCGCAGTGCCGCAATCGCGTCGCGGAAGGCCCCGACGCCGGGCAGGATGATCTTATCGGAATGCCGGAGCGAATCGGGGTCGCTGACAATCTGCACCGGCGCGCCGAGAAGAGCCAGCGCCTTGCGGACACTTTCCAGATTCCCCATGCCGTAATCAATGATGGAAATCATGTTTGTTGCGCAGCGCCCCCTGCAGACGCATCGACTCCGGAAAGGCCATCATCCCGCAACGGGCAACGAACTGCATCGGGCGTTGCAGCACAAGCCGAAATCGGCCGTCGATCTCTGCGCCGCGCACGAATCACCGCAGGACAACCACTTCCACGCGGCGATCAAGGGCCAGATCGGTACGCGATACCATGTGGTGATCACCAAAGCTGATGGCCCGCATTCTGCGTCGCGATACGCCATGGCGTGCGAGGAAACTCTCCACCGATCTGGCACGGGCCAAACCGAGATAGTAATTATTAGGATAGGGATGATGGATGGGAGTATTATCCGTATACCCTTCCACCAGCACATGCCGCCCGGCATAACGGGTGCGCAGTTCATACGCTACATGCATCAGCATGTGGGTGGCCCGGGGGGAAAGCCGGGCACTTCCGGGTGCAAAAAGCAGATCGCTGGAAAGTACGAAGCGATGCATCTCAACGCGGCGTGTATGCCGCGACCGCATACGGTGCATACCCTGCATGGATTGCGTTGATTGTCCGGAGCCGGAGTTCATCGGCGGAAGAATGGTGGAATAGCCTGAATTGTTTGCCGGGGCCGTCGTCATCTTCTGCTGATTGGCGGCCGCCTGAGCTGCAGCGGCGGCTGCGATCTGCTGCTGCTGCTGCAACTGCGTGCGTGTCGCCGCCAGACTTGCCTTGGTCTCCGCCAGCTGCTGCTGCAACTGCTTGTTCTGCATGATGAGCTGATTGCGCTCGGTTACCAATTTATTATTACTGCAACCGCCGAGGAATACCGATCCCAGCAGCACCGCGCCCATCGTCAGACCGATCCGTGTCCATTTCCGCTCAGCCATATGCGTATACTCCATGCAAAACCACCGCCGCAAACCATCGGCGTACACGCCGATGAATCTTCCCGGATTTTAACCTCTGCCCCCGCAAGGTACAATTTAACGAGTTTTCAGCCCAAATCGGCCATATGCCGGCCGCTCGATGATCTGCAGGCGACCAGCCGGAGGGGCAGCTATGGCAGGATCGCCATGGGTGCCGCGCGGTATGGCCCAGTGGTTGATTAAATCGCCGGAACAGGTTGAAATCCAATGCGTTGTGACCGGATGGCGGGAATACCCATGCACGAATATCCGAAGCATATCGCGGAGCTCTCTTCCTTCCGAAAATTTATTCAACGCATCGAGTCCGCATGGCCTGAATTCCGTCAACGCCGCAGCGAGCGCCTCGCGCAGGTCGCCCGGAACGGTGCGGCTCCTGAAAAGCTTGCCGAGGATATCTTGAGCGATTTTTTCACCATCGCCCTGGACTGGGACCTCGGCGACCTGAACAACCAGCTTCAATATGCGGATATTGTGCTCACCAAATCAGGCCTTAAGCGATTGCTCATTGAAGCCAAGCATCCCGGATCATTGGACGCAGGGCAATCGAAATTGCAGGCGGCGCTGCACCAGGCCCGTGGGTATGCAGATCAGCAGCGGGTCCAAACCGTGGCCATCAGCGACGGGTGCCTGTTTTACGCGGCGGATATTGTCAATGGCGGCTTCAGAGACCGTGCATGGCTGCGTCTTGATGATGAGACATTTTCGGCCGACTCATGGTGGGTAAGCGTGGATGGCATTTATCGCCCGCCGGAAATCCTTGCGGTTCCGAGCCAGACAAGACGTGATCCGAGCGCGGCGTCGCCGGTGGTCGGCCCGCCCGGTGTCGGGGAAATTCAGCCCCCGGCCGCCCCCCTTTTGCATCCGCAGCATGGCCGACCCGCGAGTTGCTTTGCCTACGTCGGCGACGCCTTGCGCACCTCCACATGGAAGTTGCCTTATCGCTTCGCAGACGGCAGGGTTGATGCCGCGCATCTGTCGGGTGCCATCCGTGCGGTAGTGAGCAACTACCGTGGCGCAAGAGTCAAAACGATCCCCGAGGCGGCACTCTCGGATGTTTTGGTGCGGCTCGGGAAGGCCGCGGCTGAACTTCGCAAGATGCCGACCCAATGCCCCAAACCGCAACTCTCCTACCAACAACTTTATCAGGCCCTGCAGCAGTTGGGGCGGCTCAATGAAGTTTTCGGGTGCGATGTCCCGCCGAGCGGAAAGCCATTTCCGGCGACCGATCCATAGTACGCCGTCCTTTTTTTCGGTAACATATTTTTTACTTGTGGGCAATTTGGCAGCGGAGAAAACTTATGGCGAAAAAAGAAATACGCCCAATCGGACCGAGGATGTTGCGGACCCTTAAGATATTATCGGTTAGCTCCCAGTTGGCCACCATCATCTTCGGGGCGCTGGTCATCTTCGCGGTGCTCACCGGGGACTACCCGGCCAACCTTAAAATCTCGCTCACCTTCTTTCCCCTCTTTTTGGGCGTCGTGGCATGTGAATGGAGCATCTATTTGGCGAAGCACCAAAAACTTCTTGCCGATGCGGGCATTCCGTTGCCCCGGCAGGGGCTCAGAGGGTGGCGGCTCGCGCTCTGGATACCCTTCGCATTGACGGTGATGGCAGTTATCGTGATCGTGGAGGCCTAATGGTTCGGCATAACGATCAGACACACCACGGTGGAAAAGGAGCATCTCCTGCTCGCGAATCCCCTTTATAGGTATGGCAGCGTTGTCGATGTGCTCACCGCTCCGCGCGGAAACCGTAGTTCTGCCGGCAACGTTCACCGCCTGATGCAGAAGGTTTATCGTGCGACAGAGGACTACCGCTACAAAATCACAGGCTATGGCTACAGTCGGTCGGAAGGTGGGGTCGCGTTAAGTGCGGTTGCCGGCGCTGCGCGTAATGGTGGCAAAGCGAAGGCCTCGTCGGGCTGGCGAATTCGGTGGCCGAGCACCGGCGAGACGATATTCTACACACGTTGGATGCCGGATTGGCACTATTGGAAGCTGGAGCCATGGCATCAGGGGGCCGCACGGCCGACAAACCCAGCGAATTAAGCGCCAAATATCTTTGAGCCGCTGAAGTGGTTTGGGTACAATACCGGACCGGGTGGTTAATGAGTACTGTTGGGTTATCACAAGAATCTTCGGCGATCGCGGAACTCGCGACGATTTATCCGGCGTCGGCGTTCAAACCACTCGATCCGGCGGTCGGTGTCGTCTGCGCCCGGGAACGGCGGTTGGGATGGATCATCACTATCGCGGGCCTGCTGTTGATCGTAACGGGACCCACGGTTCTGGCCTCCGATATCCGCACCCCAACCGACGTCGGAGTGATTGCGGTGCTTGATCTTCTCGCGTTGCTCTTGGCCATCACTGCAGTTGTGTTGATCAATCGCCAAGCCGCGGCGATGTCATCGATCAGCCTGGGTGAGCGGCATGGCCAACCTGCCGATGCCTTGCACAACCACCGCCGGCGCCCATCATGGTGGCGCATTCTCGCGATTACCGTAGCCTGTGTCGCCAGCTTTCTGCTGATCTGCTGGGTTATCGCACGCAACCTAACGGGCGGGATTTCCGGCATGTATGGCGCGGGGATAGGGCAAGCTGCGAGCACTCGGTCTAGCCGCCGGTCCGGCGAACCCCGAGTTGGTTGGGGCCATTTTTTCTCAATGGCTGCGGTGCAGGTCGTCCCTGCGGTCCTCATAGTTTGTCTGACTTGGGCGCGTCTCACGCGGTACTCGCCGCTCCAAGAGGCCGCCATTTTGAATCTCACGCTCGTTGACGTCCTATTTGTGGCATGCTGTGCGGCGTTGGCCCTGGCCCCGGTCCCGTTGGACTCCTTCGGCCGCCCCGAACGGGATTACCCGGCGTCGCTTTACAGTCCGAAGATTGCCGGGAAGGTGCTGGCAAGCCGATTCCTCCGAAGCGGCTCGCCGCGCATCTATTTTCTGACCGGCTACCTCATCCTCGTTGCCGGACTCTCGGCCGTGGCTTGGTACGAGCCCACCTTATCGCTGTTCGCCGCGCAGACAGCAGTGTCGGCATTTTCGCTCGGCCTGATCATCGCCGCAGGCCTGCGGCGCGGCATCGTACTGTGGCCCCACGCCATGGCAAACGATTCCAAACCTGAATCCAAACCCGAATAATGGTCGGCAGCAACATCTGCTGGCTGGGATAATTCGTCGAATACTGGATCACATTCCTACGCCCGGCGAGGGCCACATGATGTCGCTGGGCCATCGCTGCCCCGGCAGCAGATGCGGGTGCAATCAGCGCAGCGCGGGGTCGGCGGGGGGCGCCGGCTGCGGTACAGGTTTTTCCCGCGTCATGCGGGCGTTCACGATCCCCCCGATGCCGGCAAGCGTCATTTCCACCAATATCTGTCCGACACGGGGCAGGGCCACGGCAACGACAATCAATTCGGGCGAGCCGACAATCGGGGTCAGAAATAATGCCTGAATCGCCTCACGAACGCCCAAGCCTCCGGGCAGCAGGCTGAACATGCCGAGACTGACGGAAAGGGCAAACGCGCCGACCAGATCGGGATACGTGCGAATGGAAATGTAATGGATGCTGTGCACGCTCGCCCAGAGTGCCACGCCACCGAAAAACCAGACCGGCATGAACATCCCGACCGCCGCCAGCATATGGCGAAAGCGGAAACGTCGGCTTGGCGGGATCGGACCTCGCTTCATGGATTTGAGGGCCGTATTAATCATGAAGAAGAATATTCGGGGATGAAAAACCGTCAGCAGTCCGGCGATGGCGATTCCCACCAGCACGAGATAAAACGGATGGTCGCGGGCGTCAAAAAGCAGGGCGATCGCCCCGATCAGGGCGCCGGAGAGCGTGTACATCGCATTTTCAAGCAGCGTGGAAAGCACGCAGATTTCGCGGGACATACCCGCCCGGTGCGTGCGATCAATTCGCATAAGCACCAGAAACACCTTGCCGGGGGCATACTTCCCGGCCTGGCTGAAGGTGTACGCTCCCAGCAGCGGGATCGTCGGTGAATGATCTCCCATTCTCCGCACCAGCCAAAGCCAGGTCAGGCTGTTGGTGATCATAATCCCGATGAACCCGAGTGGAATCAGGGGGATGAAACGCCAGTCGATGTCAACGGGTTTGGAACCTGCCTTGTGCCACGCGTCGAGCAGTTTATCGCCGACAAACCCGAACACCAGCACCATCACCAGCAGTTTGATGAAGAATATGATTCTTGCCTTTGTGAGCTTCATTAAACTCTTTTCGTTAAGGGTCCATCGGGGCGGGGCACCAAGATACCAAGACGGCGCCTCGGACTCCGCCCGCGAACCGGTGAATCAATTCACCCGCCACCCATCGTCATCCCATCGTTGATGGAATAAGCATCGGGTTTATGCTGTCTCGACACCAACTGTCGATGATTCGCCGCCAACTATTGTGCTCGAATATCGACAAATGGGAAACCCATGCCCGTGCCTGCCACATGGGTTAAACGCACACGCGGCGGGGTTGATGCACCGTGCACCCATTTTGGCGAAGGGCTGGCGGGAGTCATTGGCATCTCAATGACTCCGCATATACTATTAAGGCATCGCCATCCTGCAAAAAGGATGCGAGTTGGAGAATGATCATGAAATGGAATCTGAAAATCGCAACAGCGTTAACCGGTCTCACCCTCATGGCAACGCTGGCTGGGTGCAGCAGCAATCCGACGGTTCTCACGCCCAATCCCCGATCCCCGATCGCCGATGTCCCGGTGCCCGAGGGATTTCATATCGTTCTGGGTAAATCGGAAAGCACCGTCGTGCCGAGCACCGGGCTTCGGATTGTCAATGAATATTACAAGGGGTCCCCGTCTCGATTGACGACGGCAAGATTTTTTCTGGATAACCTTCCGGGCAACGGATGGAAACTGCGTGAGGAAACTCAAGGCTCCGGCGGCATAACAGAATTTTTCAAAAAGGGTGATGAAGATTGCACCATCACCATCCGGCGCGGCTGGTTCCATACCCATCTGTACATCATTATCACTCCCAATCACGCCTCAGGCGGGGGCCCTGCCGCCCCTGCGGGCACCACGACCACCATGCCTGCAGTTCCGTCATCATGATGAACCTCGCCTCCCGGCCCGAGCACCTTCAGGAATACATGGATGATCCCGGCGCCGATGTCGGGGAATTGGACAGGGGCTTGGCGTTTATACGCTTCGTGAATCGGCGGTTGGGGGGAACGCACAGCATTTTATCGACGCTGCGCCCGTGGCTTGTGCAGTGGCCGAAGGATTCGCCCGTTCGGCTGCTGGATATTGCCACCGGATCAGCCGATATCCCGCTGGCCATGCTGGCGTTGGGGAAAAATCTTGGTTTGACGATGCGTATCGCGGCTCTGGACCTGCACGCGGCGACATTAAAGCTCGCTGGAGCCCACATCGGCACCTGCCCGGCGGTGCAACTGCTGCGGGGGGATGCGATGCGGTTGCCGCTGGCGGATGGTTCGGTGGATTTCGTAACCTGCAGCCTGTTTCTGCACCACCTCACCACGCCGCAGGCCTCCATGGTGCTGCGGGAGATGGTGCGTGTGGCCCGGCATGGATGGATTCTCAGCGATCTGGTGCGTTCCCGCTGGGCACTGGCGGCCATATCGGCGATGACGGTCTTTTCCCCCCGTCTCCACCGCCACGATGCGCGGGTGTCGGTGGCCAAGGGGTGGAAACGCGAGGAAATACTTCAGATTGCCTCCGATGCGGGGGCGGACCCTGCAACCTATACGCCGCACGCCTTTGCGCGTTTTGTCCTCGCCGGCCGGCGTGCCGGAGGGCGCACCTGAGGGCGTTGGGGAACGGCAGCGTCGCTTCCGGATAATGCCGCCACTGCAAGGGGCCCCGCCTTGCCGCCATGATGGATCGGCCTGTGAAAGGCTATTATTTTTTCATGGCCGCGTGCGATGCTGCCAGCCGCTTTTCGGCGGCCGCCTGGTGCGGGTGCCCCAGCTTTTTCAATACGGCGGCCAGAGCCAGATGAATCACCGGCACGTTGGGGGCGAGTTTTTCCGCCAGCCGCAATTGATCCAGCGCCGCGTGATCATGCCCCATCAGAAAAAGACAGCGGGCGTATGAAACGTGTCCCGGTACAAATTGCGGCGACACCTTCACCACACGCCGGAAATACACCGTCGCCGTTTTAAGGTGATGAAGCCCCATCAGGGCCAGGGCCATGCGATAGTTCGCTTTGGTATTGTGCGGTTCAATCCGGGTGGCAATGGAAAGTTGGGCGGCGGCGGCTGGAAGATTGCCCGCCATCATGTCAAATTTCCCGAGCTGATAGCGGATGTCCGCCGATTGCGGCAATACCTCCACGCCGTGGATGAGGTCGTTGTAGGCCATCTTCCAGTTTTTGTGTTCCTCATACCATTTCACCAATGCGAGAATCAGGGCGGGCTGCTGTGGGTCAGCAGCGAGTGAACGGCGGTAATAGGTCATCGCCTTGGCGGGATCGTGGTAATAGCTGTCATACATATTGCCCAGATCGGTATTGACCGTCGGGTCTTCTCCGTGCGATAGACGCCACGCCTTCTGCATCAGCGCCATCCCTTCATCAGGATGGTGGTGTTTAATATCGTAGACGGCAATGTTGTCGAGAGCGGCAAAGGCGTCGGGGTTGTATTTGATGTTATGCGTCCAGAGATGAATCGATGGAATATACACCAGCGTCTGTTCAAACGTGACGGGTATGAGGGCCACCAGAACGCATGCCGAAATGACCATTCCACCCACCTTCTGCCCCCGTGCGGTGTTGGTCCCTGCGGATGATTGCATCCTGCGGAGCAGAAAATCTCCGATCCCGACAAAAAAGGCAAACAGGCCGATGCACGGAATATATTGATAATGATCCGCAACAAACGAGTAGGTTTCGGTATAAAACGATGCCAATCCCAGAACCGGGGAAATCGTCAATCCGTAAATGGCCACCGCACAAAATGGCCCCCGCCCGATGCGACGGGAAAGCACCAGGAGGCCGATCGGGACGGCAAATGCGCCGATGATCGCCAACACATCAAGCCCGGAAAGATGGTGGATATCCCACCGATGATAAACCGCCAGCAGCGGATACGGCCAGAACAGCTTGGCCGGATAAAACCACAGATCACGGGCCGCAATGATGAGGTGCTGCACCGGGCTGAAATGAAATCGCGATCCGGCGGCGTGCACCTTGACGTGTTCGATGTAGATGGTCACAAATCCCATGAACAGACCGACCGCAAACCACGGCACCAGCGACCACCCCTCGCGACGACGCACCGTGCCGCGCTTCCACCATGCGATCATCCAGAGGACGGCAGGGAGTGTGCAGGCATCGGTTTTGGCCAGCAGCGCCAGAACGAACGCGATGCTGCCGAAAATGAAATATTTCCATTGGCCCGGGGCGGTGGATTCCGGATCGTCCAGATGTGCAAAGCGTATCCACGCACCGGCCGCGAGAAAAACAAACAGGGCGGAGAGCAGATTTTTCTGTTCCGTTACCCAGGCGACGGTTTCCACCTGCACGGGGTGCACGGCAAAAAGGGCGGCGACCAGCCAGGCCCCCGGCACCCGCAGCATTTTAAGAATCCGCCAGAGCAGCAGGGCATCGATCATCTGAAGAAAAATATTGACCAGATGATAACCCAGCGGGGCGATACCCCAGAGCTGATGTTCAATCCAGAAACCGGTGAAGACCAGCGGATAATATTGCAGCGATTTCGACGGTTCGAACCAGATATCCCACAGGCCGTGCGGCGATGTCATCAGCGGGTTATGCACCACCCACCCGCCGTCGTCCCAGATGTAACCGGCTTTAACCAGCGGTATGTAGGCGATCAGGGTGATCAGAGCGAGCAAAATGCCGGCGATGATTTCATTTCGACGACGGGAAACTGGCAAAGCCGTATCGGTCATAATGCGTACTTTCCGCGCAATTGCGTCGGCAGGCAAGCGAGGGCCGAAAGCCTTTTTACCGCGTCGGCAACGAAAACCGACCCAAACGCAGCCCGCGTGTGGGGCGATTGCCTCGCCTGCAATGGCCTGCCATGCCCTGGGAGGACCGCAGGTTCATTGACAAAATCGTCTTGTGCTTCGTGCGAGGCCCGACTCGCGATCCCCGACCAGGATGATGACCGGTTGTACCGCAGTTTCGGATGATCCAATTACGCAATGACCGCGAGTTGTGTCAGACGCGCTTTACGCCCGATTGGTCGAAAAAGCACGGAGGCGTAAAATATCAAAAGAGTACCTTGCAAGGGAAAATGTACAGGCTCTTGCGTGCCTGATTTTCCATTTCAATCAACCGCTGGCAAAAGGATTTAGTGATATGGTGAAATTATCCATCGGCGAGTTTCAGGCCGCTGCGTGCACCTCCGACGACAAAGCAAGCACAGCATCGTCATGTTGCACAACAAGCACCACCCGGCGTGCCTTTCTGGCGGCGTTGTCCGGAGGCATCGCGGCGACGATGATGATGGCAGATCGCCCGGTCATGGCCGGCCCGTTCGAGACTTCTGAATTTGCCAGACTGATCCCTCCGGATAAAAAACTCAACCCGCAGTGGGTGGCATCACTTTATGCGCGGGGCAAACCCACCGTTTACTCCAAAGCCCGCGGCGAATTGCAGTTCATTGGAATGCCGGTGGGTGGACTATGTTGCGGCACAGTCTATCTGGGGGGCGACGGTAAACTTTGGCTATGGGACATCTTCAATCAGAATCTGCCCGGCATCGAACCGCGCAACGTCCGTTGGGGCGGCTTCGGTCACCCGCAGAATGTCGTCCCGGAGAACGGCGCCAACTACGTTCAGCCGGCGAAACAGGAATCACCTTTTGAGCACGGTTTTGTGCTGCGGGTAAATTCCATTGATTATCCCATGGATGCCCGTGGGTGGAGGAACATCACATTCCGCGGCAATTATCCTGTCGGCGAAATCAGCTACAGCGACCCGAAGTGCCCGGTGGCCGTCAAGCTGGAGGCCTATTCGCCGTTTATTCCATTAAATACCGATGATTCCAGTCTGCCGGCAACGGTATGCGAGTTCACGGTCACCAATACCAGTGAGAAACGGGCGCAGATTCAGATGGCCGGATTTCTGCAAAATGCGTGCAGTTTATACTCTGCGGGCGCGGGCGGTGGTACCCGGATTAATGAAATAGATAACATCAACGGCGCGACGGTTTTAACCTGCCGCTATGAGATCGGTGGAGTCGAGGTTACTGCACCTTCCCGTCCGGATATTGTGGTGGACAACTTCAACCAGCCGACCTATGGGAACTGGAAGGTCACGGGCACTGCGTTTGGCAGCGGACCGATTCTGCGGGCAGATATTCCGGCGTATCAGGGTAATGTCGGCGGCAGGGGCCCGCGGGTGGTAAACTCCCACGCCTCCGCTCCGGGTACGACCATAGTCGAGAAGGATGCCGCTACCGGCACCCTGACCAGCCCGCCCTTTACCATTAAGCGTCGCTATCTGAACTTTTATATCGGCGGCGGCGACGATATCAGTCAGGTAGGCCTGCAATTAAGCGTGGATGGCAAGGTCGTTCGCCGGGCCACCGGTGACGACAGCAATCACATGCGTCCGACCGGTTTCGATGTATCCGAATTTATGGGCAAAAAGGCCGTCATAGAAATTTATGATCATGCGACGGGCCCGTGGGGCAATATCGGCGTATCGGATATCGTGCAATCGGATTCGGCCCAGTAGTGTCCCGGAATTTGCTGGCGGAATGCTCGCAGAATATTAACACGATCTTAACTTGCGCCAGGGCCGAGTCTGTGGTTTAATACGGGCGTGAAAAAGGCGACTGCCACCTTCGGGAAAAC
>JAJZNY010000425.1 GCA_021852245.1 Planctomycetota bacterium
CTGTGGGGGGGGGGGCGGCGCGCAAACCGCACCGGTATTTTCGGGCTCGTTCGGGCGCCCGGTTTCAACCCTGGCGCCCTGTCCCGACGGCCGCACACGGATGCTTTAACAGGTTCCGGTGCCTTAGTTCTCCGCCAAAAAGTTCGCAATAATGCTGTGGGCGCCTTGGACCGGACGAAACCCGGGCATCGATGGATGGAAAATCTTCAGGCATCGCATTTGCTTCCCCGCGCCGACGCCTATGGTGCAGGACGCAAACCCTTTTTTCGGGCACTGCGTTTCGGAAATCGGTTTGAAGCCTTCTATTCCCCGGACGTATTCATAAACCGATTTGCCCCAGCAGATGCAGTGCGTGATGCCAGGACGTTTAAAATTTCGCGATTCACCGCTTTGCTCCGCTCCACCTGCTCAGGCGCTGCTTGCGCAATTTGCTTTTCGGATTTAACCAGTTCTTGGATGAAGTTGATGAAAGCTATTCGGCGGAGAAACCCGTCGACCTTGGTGGTAATTTCAGGCATTGAGCCTCTGCCATAATTTCCCGTAAGGCCGGCCGCCACTTTCACGGAATACCGAAACGCCCTCGTATAGCGTGCCTCCTCGTAAGCAAATTCCTCGATCGCGTTGGCCCAGGTGTCTTGACCAGACCACTCTCCGCGCCTTTTTTCATAATCCCCCGGACGAACAGGAATGTTGTGGGCAAACGCCATGATCCTCTGCCCAGCTCCCTTAAAATCCTTCCCCACGTACGGATACCATTGCAGGCCCTGAATCTTTTTAAATTCTGGATCATAGCCCGCGTCTCGAGGGAACCTATCCATAACTTGTCCTTATTCTGGCGCTCAATTAATCAGCCCGTGGGGACTATCCCCTCCCGAAGGTAACCGCCGGTTTACGTACGTCGGGAAGCAGGGCCGCCGTGACGCGGGAACCGCGTGCGGTTAGAATCAGTTTATCATCGTACGCTGGGGAAAACTATGCTGCCTGTTAAAGCCAACGCCGATAAACCCCACCTATGGAAAGACGACGTTGCCGCTTCGGTTGACCGGTTCAACAGGTGGTTCATGGAGTTCGCGCCGCGAGCGTTCCGCTCGACTCGAGTACGGACAACAAGGGATGTAAAGGCCGCACTCATCGCCACCCGCGACCTGGCCGCGCTGGATCCCGTGATGCTCCGCAGGAACCCCGGCACGCTCCCGACGCTTCGAATGTGCACTTCACCCCCGCTGGCGGTGGACCGCCTGGTGGGGCTTTCCGGGGCGAGTAAATCGCTTATCGGTCGCATGGAAGCCGGTAAACTTGCTCCTCGCATGGACCGCAAGGCCCTGGACGAAAACCTGGGCAAAATCTGCCGGGTACTCCGAAAACTCCTGGACCGCGATATCTTCCCGTGGCTGGACGCGGGAGAGGCGCCGACCGATCGCGAGCGCGACCGCGCATCAACAATTGTGGCCGACAGGCTCTGCGGAGCAGTTGCCAATCCGATTGTCCGCAATGCCCAGGAACAGCGCCAGCTTAATCTCATCACAAGATGGTTGAAGCAGCACGGCTACCGTCGGCAGCCGCATCCCGCCGGAAAACCCATCTCAGAAATGAAAGCCGGCACCTACTCAGTTCGCATGAATATAAGGGTTGGCAGGGCCGTCCGAGTCAATCTTCCCGTGGACGTGGTAATCCAACCAAAGGAGATGCGCAAAAACCACCTGCCGGTCCTTGTTGAGGCCAAATCGGCGGGAGACTTCACGAATACCAACAAGCGCCGCAAAGAGGAAGCCACCAAAGTGCGCCAGCTTGAGGAAGCCTTCGGGGAGGATGTGTGCTATGTCCTCTTCCTGTGCGGGTATTTCGGCAGCGACTACCTGGGATACGAGGCCGCTGAAGGAATCGACTGGGTATGGGAGCATAGGATTGATGATTTTACAATGCTGGGGTTGTAACTCGCATGATTGCCGGGCGTCACAATACGACCGAAATGGAACGTGAATCGATTCAAGCCGTGCTCGACGCCGCCAAATCCGCATCCGAGCGGAACCGACTGGGGCAGTACGCGACGCCCTACGCCCTTGCCGTCGATATCGCACGGTACGTCGGCGTACTCGTCGGCAACCAAAGTGAAGGAATTCACTTTGGTGACCCGTCGGTCGGCTCCGGGAGTTTTTTCTCTGCGGCGCTGGCGGTGTACGGCCCAGCTCGGATCAAGAGCGCCGTCGGCATGGAGATCGATCACGCCTTCGCTGAGGCTGCCCGCCGGCTCTGGAGCGCCGACGGGTTGGAGGTTGTGCACGGTGATTTCACCCGAATCGTCGCTGACAGTACGCACCCGCCTCCACCAAACCTCGTCCTGGCGAATCCACCTTATGTGCGCCACCACCACATCGAAAGCGATGAGAAAAAACGGCTGCAACTTCTCGCACGCAGGATGGCTGGTGTTGAGGTCAACGGCCTTGCAGGCTTATACGTATACTTCATCCTGCTTGCCACCGCTTGGATGAGAGAAGGTGGCTATGCTGCCTGGCTGGTCCCCGCGGAGTTTATGGACGTTAATTACGGAGCCGCGCTCAAGGCGTTCCTCACCGACCGTGTGACGCTTATCCGCCTGCACCGATTCGCTCCGGAGGACGTGCAGTTCGGCGACGCGTTTGTCTCATCGGTGGTACTGGTGTTCAGGAAATACCCGCCGCCGAACGGCCACCGGACCGAGTTTACGTTCGGCGGCACGCTCGAACATCCATGTGGACGCGACTTGATTCCGCTCGACACCCTCCGCACGGCACGCAAGTGGACGGTTTACCCGTCCCACGCCCGGAATGACCAGAATCTTCTCAGCGATGGAACCGGCCCAACCTTAGGTGACCTCTTCCGCATTCAGCGCGGTATTGCCACGGGCCATAATAAATTTTTCATCCTCGAACGCGCCGAGGCGCATCGCCGCGGACTGCCCGCAAAATACCTGCGCCCGATCCTGCCCAGCCCCCGCCAACTCAAAACGACCGTGGTCGAGGTAGATGCTGAAGGGTACCCAAGTAATGTCCACCCACTCTGTGTCATCGACTGCGATCTTGCCGAGCCGCTGGTCGAGAAACGGTATCCGGCCCTCTGGCAATACCTGCAGTCCGCCGAGGCGCTGGGTGTCAGGAGCGGGTACCTTGTCGGGAAACGCAGCCCTTGGTATCGGCAGGAACAGCGCGAAGCGAGCCAGTTCCTCTGTACCTACATGGGCCGGGGATCGGAGGAAAAGCAGCCTTTCCGCTTTATCCTGAACAAATCCAACGCAATTGGGACCAATCTGTATCTGATGCTCTACCCCATTGGGGGGCTGGCCAGAATCCTGCAGCGGGACCCCGGGCAAGCCGAAAAAATCCACACGCTGTTGTGCCAGATTACTGGCCGTGAGTTGCGAGGGGAGGGGCGCGTATACGGCGGCGGGTTACACAAGATAGAGCCCGGCGAGCTTTGCCGGGTCTCGGCGGATCGTTTCATTGAACGCTGGCCGGAATTGATCCGGTGGATACGGAAGCCTGTAACCTGTGGGCTCTTCGACTGACGAGCCCGCGGCGATTTCAGTCACGTATCCTCTACGTCCCATTGCGACCCCTGCGGTTAAGCCCGTTTCCCTCCCCCGTGGCGAAAAGGCGATTCGCCGGCGGAGTTGGCCCCGCCCAGCGCCCGCTTCAACCTGCCGCCACGCAGCGCCCGGCAAATCTGCAAAAAAATGTCGGCTCGCCTCCTCGGCATACGCCTTATCAAGTGGCTGGCCACGGTGGTCAGCAGATGTGAATGTTCAGCATGCTTGTTAAGGAGATACATATGAAAGTTTTCGGCAAAATCTTTTCGGTCTTGGCCATTATCGCCCTCATCACTCTTTTGAACCCCTTCAATGTGCGGCCCGAAATAGGCAAGGGAATCACCTGGATCAGTGCCCAAACCCAACGCTTTGGCAACTATCTTGCCGGTAAGCACGCAAAACACCATAGAATTCACGTACTGCCACACCTTGATCCATTTCCACTTTTCAACAAGGGCGGCTTTGACGTGAAGGCATTTCAGAAGGCCATGAAGACTATAAATACGCCGTCAACCGCCCCGGCCACCACGCCGACCACGCTCCCCACGCCCGTGCCCGGCAAACTCCCAACCCCATTTCCCGCCTTCACCCCGTTGAACACCCCGCCGCAGGCGCCATCCGTCCCCGCAATCATCCAGCGGGATATCAGCACCGGCACGTTCCGGTAAGCTGCCCGCCCGCAGCGGCCTCTCTGCGCCGGGAACCCCCAAACCATCCAACCATCGCCCCGCGGCGGTGGTTTTTTTTGTTTCCAAATTTTTCCATTTTTGATGTCGGTTCCGCCCCTGCGGATTCGCTTATAGGGGTGGCTGCAATGGTTGCAGCTTGGATTTGTGTTTAACTTTTTTAGGAGTCTTACCATGAACGCTCTCACCTCACCCAGGAACCCGCAGAACCCGAAACCCCGTAAAAATGCGGACCCATCCATTGCAAAATTGTTGGCCATGTTCGGAGCCGCCACAATCCTGATCGCCATAAATCTTCACGAAAAGCCCCATACGGCCGCCATCACCGTCCCGGTCACTCACTATTCCATCCCGGCCGAACTGGTCGATTCCGTCGGCGGACAATCCAATGCGATTTTGAATCCCGCCTCCGGCACCATCGCACCCGAGCCTTGCTACAAAAACCGCAGCGACGACGTGAATTTCGGCAGGGGGCTGGGAACAACTGAACCCAGCACCGGCAAACCGGCCGCCCAATCGGAAAAGCAACCCGCGCTCACCGTTGCCGAAGTGGCAGCCGCAGCCGGCCCCCTGACCTAAACCCGGCAACCGTTACACTATTGCGAATATGGCGATAATAAATTTTACTTTTGCTGATCATGCATTACACTACCCATATCCTCCGGCTGACGGGGTGCCTGTAAATCACTCCCATCCAGACCTGCCGACCGGAGATACCGGGGTTCCCCCGGCGATAAGATACTGATGCCCGTTCCGGGATGAGAGCACGTGGCGCTTTTAATATTTTTCTCATTCCCATCCCGCCATGCCCGGTAACGGAACTGATCTTTACCGCAGGGAAGCGGTAAACTGTTTTCCAAATATCTACAAGGATGGTATCGATGACGGTGCAAGCCGTCTTTTCGGCCTGGGGACGGAGAGCGAGAGGACAGCACCGACCGCTCGCGTGGCGGGATCCGATATGTTCGCGTCTATACCACGCGAATCGTTCGTGACGATAGTCTTCAGGGATGGCCCGAGCCCGTAAGCGGCTCCGCTTCGGCTTGGCGCCCCCCGAATTTCAACCCGGCTGTGGCTGGCTCACGCAGCAACCGGTTTTGGGGATATCGCCAAAAAATTCTGAAGCAGACGATGCCCTTCAATCGTCAGAAAACTCTCCGGATGAAATTGAACACCATGCAGGGGCCAACTTTTGTGCCGCACTCCCATGATTTCGTCTTCTTTGGTCCAAGCTGTAACCACAAAGTCGTCGGAAAGCGTGCCTGGCCGAATCACGAGGCTGTGATACCGCGCTGCTACGAACGGATTGCTTAAGCCGGTAAAAACCCCCTGATTGTCGTGAAAAATCTCCGAGGTCTTTCCGTGCATCAGACGCCAGTTTCTTTCCACCACCGCGCCAAAGGAATGACCAATACATTGATGCCCCAGACAAACCCCCAAGATCGGTATCTGAGGAGCGAAATGCTGCAAAATATCATTGCTGATACCCGCCTCGCGCGGGGTGCACGGACCGGGAGAAATTATAATTCGCTCAGGCTTAAGTGCTTCAATTTCGCCAATGGTTATTTTGTCATTACGCCGGACATCGATCTGAGCATCTGAAATCTCACCGATCCGCTGCACCAGGTTGTATGTGAAGGAGTCGTAATTATCGATCAGTAATATCATCCCCAGAGTTTAATCTCACCGCAGAGTCTATCCAAGTAACACGAAGATCAACATTGAGCTATGGTGCCGCAGCGGTCATCGACCGCTCCAAGCGATGCACAATTCCTGTCGATCGGTCTGTGGGTAACCTGTTAATAAGCTGTCTCGCGCGGTCGCTTTAGATGGAAAATTTGACATATTCAGGTTGGCTCCAAATCTCTAGAAGCGGCTTCTTGGCGGAGAGTCTTGCATAAAGACAGGTCGAGCCGTTTGAGCCAAGACAACTTGTCCACCATAAATAAAACCTGTGGATAACAGCATAATTCCTTGTTATATATGATCTTATGTAGCTATTCCCGAGCTTTATTCAGGCCCAAGACAGGGCCTGCTATTACGACGACGATTTATATATCTTATAGAGCACGATACGGGCGCGGTAACCGGGTAACCAAGAGCAAGTTTGGCAACTGTAGCCAGATGAGTCAAAATTCGATGCGGTGAAAGAATTGTGAATAACACAGAAAGATATCTCGACAAATATACATCTATGGAAATTCCCATTTGCGAAATCAGCGATCCGTGTTCGCGTTTTTCCGGTCCCGACATAAGAGATCGTCTGAGCATTACTCGGATGCTGTCGTCGAATGTGAAAGGATTACCTTGACCCGCTTGATCCGCCCGTGCGAAGCAGCCTGAATCCGGGCCAAAAGTCCATTCCGCAGCAATCGCTCCAGTTCTGTTCGAGCGGGAGCCTGTTCGCAGGTGATAGTGAGGACGGATCGGTGAATCCCCTTAAGCGTGCATGATCGTCGCAGCAATTCCGGAAGGCTGTTCCAGGTCGGCGTAAGGAAGTCCATGGTTCGAGCGGGTTTGAGTACTTCGCGTGCGAACCACGCCGGCAATATTTCGCCGAGGGGTTCCGTGGTATGGCTGGATTTGGGTTTCCGATAGTTGAGGATCTGCGTTAGGGAAGCGACGGTAGGCTTTTTCGGATTCTTGCCAGCCATGGTTACGCCTCAGATTATGCTCCGTTACGGGATCGTCACCGGCATGATGACGTACATGAACGATTTACTGAACCGCATGAGGGCCGGACCGGACGCTTTAAATTCAAAGGTGAAGTTATCCGTCGGTGCTACCTTGACGGCGTCGAGCAGATAAGCTGGATTAAAGCCCAGTTCTGTTGCCGGCCCAGTGTATTGGATCGGCATGGTGATCCGGGCTTCGCCGAGGTCCGGTGATCGGCCGATCAGATCAAGCTGGTTATTGGTAAACGATACTTTGATGGCACGAGAATCATCACTGGTCATCACCGACGCACGCCGTACCGAACTGCTGAACGGTGCGGATTCGATGCTTGCCTTGCGGTCGCAGTCTTTGGGTATCACATCCTGATACGGTGGGAAAACCCCTTCAACGAGTGTGGCGCTGAAGCTGGCCTTGACCGCCCGATTTCCCTTATCCGGATCGGCCGCGAGAACCTGAACAAAGAGCTTATTTTCGCGGAACTGCATGGCGATGGTGGAATCCGGATCGCTCAGTAGTTTTTCAATGTGGGTGATCGCCTTGATCGGCACCACCGCTGAAATATCCTGGCCATCCGCCCCGGCTTCCTCCGACACGCTGACATCCTCGCGGGCGTGGGCCATGCGATGACCGTCGGTAGCCACCAGCGAAAGCTTCTTTCCCTTGACCTCAAAAAGCACACCGTTGATGGCGTAGCGGCTCATTTCCTTGGCGGCGGCGAAACGGGTGCAATCCAACATGCGTTTAAGTGGTCCGGCCTGAATGGAAAAATTGGTCTTGCCATCAAATGATTCAATCGGCGGATATCCCTCAGCGCCAAACCCCAACAGCGTATACGAACTGTCACGGCCGGTGATGGTGGCTTTTTCATTGGAGGCGGTGATGGAAATGGTTTCATCTGGCGAGTTATTAACAATATCCGCAAGTTTTGCCGCCGGCAGGAGCAGCACGCCGTCCTGCTTGATGTCCACCTGCTGAAGATACGTTTCAAGGGTCATCTCTCCATCGGTGCAGACCACCTGCACCACGCGGCCGGTGGGGAGCGAAGTGGTGGCTAACCGCACCGAACTGAGAACCGGCTTGGGAGAGCGTGTGGGAACGATGCCGGTGGCCAGCGAAAGAACATCGGATAAAGCCTGTCTGTGGATACTTACTTTCATTTATCTCAACCCATTCTATCTGGACTGCAACATAAACTCACCGGCAGGCATGGTAATAGTCAGCACGCCGGGCGTCAAAATTTGCGGCCTCACTCGGCCTGCAGCGGTTAATTTAACTCATTTGGTGCAGTGCTGCGAGCAGTTTATCGATGTCGTCGGCGGTTGAAAAAAATCCGGGACTTACGCGTACCGCGCCGTCGGGATAGGTGCCGAGGGTTTTGTGGGCATACGGCGCGCAGTGCAGACCGGGCCGGATGGCGATTCCGAAGGAATCATCCAGAATTGCTCCCAGTTCCTGCGGTGAATATGGGGGTAAATTGAAGCTGACGGTTCCAACGCGGCAACGGGACGCGTCTGAACCGGTCGGTCCGTAGATCGTCAGCTGATCCAATTCCGTGGCGCCATCCATGAATCTCTGTACCAGTTGCTGTTCATGCTGGAGCGTTTTCACTGGGTCATGATCGGTTACATATTTGACGGAGGCTCCCAGCCCGCAGATTCCGACCGTGTTGGGCGTACCCGCCTCCAGGAAGTAAGGCATGAGTCGTGGCTGAGTTGGACTGCCGGAATCGCCTCCCGTGCCTCCTTCACGAAATGCCGCCAATTCTCCAATATCTATGGTGGTGTGGATATAAAGGCCCCCGGTTCCCGTCGGCCCCAACAGCGATTTATGCCCCGGAAACGCGAGGATATCAATCGCATCATTGACAACATGAATCGGCACCACACCGATCGTCTGGGCTGCGTCCACCAAAAACCGCACGCCACGTTCCCGGGAAATCAGGCCTACCTCGCGGATCGGTTGAATCGTACCGAGCACGTTGCTGGCGTGAGTCAGCGCAATAAGGCGGGTGCGGGGTGTGATCGCTTTGGCGATATCGGCGGGGTCGATCACGCCCGTCTGCGGCGAAAAATCGACGCGGGTTAATTCAATAAAGCCGGCGTCGGCCATCGCCTGCAGCGGGCGTGAAACGCTGTTATGTTCCACCATACTCGTGATGACATGATCGCCCGGACGCAGGATGCTTTTGAAGGCGATATTCAGGGCATCGGTCCCGTTCATCGCGAGAACCATCCGATGCAGGTCGGTTCCACCGATAAAATCGGTAAGAATCTTCCGCACGCTGTCGAGCATCTTCTCCGCCGCGACGGCCATCCGGTGCCCGGCACGGCCGGGATTTGCCGCTTCTTGAGCCAGAAAATTGGACATCGCTTCCGCCACGACAGGTGGTTTGGGCCAACTGGTCGCGGCATTATCGAGATAAGTTACTTCACCATCAACAACCATTATGCATCCTTCAATCCGGCGAATTCATGCCGATCTTCGGTATCTTATCGCGCAGCTATCGCTTTCTCATCTGCCGACGATAGCATGATAGTAGGGTTTGTGGCGCGAGAAGTGTTGCCACCGCGTCCGCCGACGCTTGCGGAGGTCGCGGGCATGACGGCTAAGCGGATCGGCTAAAATGGACGTATGGGACATTTGGCTATCGAAGAACGGCAAACGAGACAGGTAAAAATCTGCGGCATTACCAGCGCATGGGATGCGCGCATGGCAGTTGAGCTGGGAGCCGACCTCATCGGGCTTAATCTCGTCGCCGGGCCGCGAAAAATCACGCTCTCGCTGGCTATGGAAATTGCCACCGATCCTCATGTGCGTGGCAAGGCGGTGGTACTGATTCATGATTGGCCGGGTGCGTGGGATGCTGCGGCGCCGGAAGCAGGGTTGTTGGCGGGGGTACAGTATTACGGCCCACTGGATCACCCCTGCGTGATGCGGTTTAAGGAGCTGTCGTTGCCGCTCTTCCTGCCCGTGCGGGTTGCCGATGCGCAATCGCTCGCTAAGGTCGCCGAACATGCTCCGCTGGTGGCTGGAGCCAAGGTGACCTGGCTGCTGGATTCGCACGCGCCGGGGAAGCTCGGTGGGACCGGGCAGGTATTTGACTGGTCATTGGCGAAGGAATTTGCGCGGAGATTCCCAGGTAACGGCGAGATGCGATGGGGTTTGGCGGGCGGATTGACTCCGCATAATGTCGCGGACGCGATTCAAGAGCTTGCACCTGATCTGGTGGACGTATCGAGCGGTGTGGAGGAGCCGGGCCGCCCGGGCGTAAAAAATCGCGACCTGGTGCGTGATTTTGTCGCCGCGACGCGCGCGACGAGACCATGTGGCTGATGAGGCGCGTGGACGTCGGCCATGCGGGATGCCCCGTTACCCCTACGCCGCTTCGGGGGGTGGGGAGGTTTGAATGTCGTTGCGGGCCTTGAGCCGCCGTACGATATCGCATGCCAGCGTGATGGCCGCCTTCATACTGCCCGGATCGGCCCGGTTTTTACCCACGATGTCAAACGCCGTCCCATGATCCACGCTGGTACGGACGATCGGCAACCCGAGCGTCAGATTCACGCTGCTGGAAAAATCCAATAATTTAATCGGAATAAGTCCCTGATCGTGATACATGGCCACCACCACGTCATAAACGCCCTGAGCGGCTTTGACGAAAACAGTGTCCGCGCTGAGCGGCCCGTGCACATCGATCCCCTGCCCCTTGGCCATCGAAATCGCCGGCTCAATGATGCGGGCCTCTTCATCGCCGAACATGCCGTTTTCGCCGGCATGGGGATTCAGACCGCAGACGGCAATGCGTGGGTTGGGCATATCAAACCAATCGCGCATTGCGTTGTGAACCAGTTCGATCGGATCAAACACCGCGCCGATTTTGAATTTATGCCGCAGTTCAAAGAGCGGCTCATGAATGCTGCAGAGCACCACCTTCAGACCGCGATGATTGGCGACGAGGGGTTGAAGCGATCGGCTCTGCTCCAGCAGATGGGGGTCCAGCGGGCGTGGGGCGGCGACAAACATCATGGCGTGGCGGCGGGAATGCGTTTTTTCAGCCAGCAGTTCCGTGTGGCCGGGCCAGCGTCCGAATCCGGCCAAC
>JAJZNY010000080.1 GCA_021852245.1 Planctomycetota bacterium
CGTGCTGCGGGCACTTTACCATATCGAACAGGACATGAGCCGGGGCGTCGCCCAACGCGCTTGAATGCTGGAATACGTCCAATCGTCGCAACGCCATGAGCCCGCGGGCGGCGGATCGATCGAGCTCGAACATGGTCTGCACGGACTGGAAAAACAGCGTCAGATCGGCATAAGTGAAACCGGTGTCAGCCGCCAGCATGGGGTTAATGAAACCGTGGCCTCGGTAGAGGGCGTAGGGAATAATGCTTTTTCGGCCGAAGGTGCCGGTAATGGAACCTTGCTTTTCCGTCTGGCCATGGGCTTCCGCAACGGTGGTCACACTTTTCCGGGTAATGGCGGCCTCAATGGAAAATATCGGATCCACGGAGCGTGAAAAGGTGATTTGAACCGGCCCACGGACCTGGCCACAATTAAAATCACCCGTCGACAGAACTGCACCGAACGCGCGAAGATCATAATAGTGCTCGAGCAGCCATTTTTTTGCTTTTTCAGCCTGAGCCGTCTTCTTCGCACCCTTTGATTCTTTGAAAGCCTTTTTGTCAATTTCGGCGCCGTCGAATGCCTGTTCAATCAAAACATTGAGGATACGCTTTTCGTAGACCGCATCCTGTGTTTGGAAGAACAGGTCGTGTCCGGGCCGGGCCCCCGCGATGGCGGCCACTGTGTTGCGTATCTTACGCTTGATGCAGACATCCGTCACAAACCCGTGCAGAGTCTGCGGATCAACCCGCGGCATGTTCCCCGCATCCGGGTCTCCATTGGGGTTGCCATCCTGCACGTCGAAGAAGAAAACGAAATCATAGCGACGATCAACAACTTGAGACATTGTATTTACCTTTCGAAAAAAACAACTCATCCAGAAAATAAAAATTCCTGCGTAACGCCCTGCTTTCCTATTTTGCCGCGTTCTGCCCCTTCTCTTTTGTATGTTCCGCAGCACGGCGGCGGAATTCCGCCCGCTGGTGATAAAACCCTAAAGCAAATTCGCCCTGCTGCTCGAGTGACAGCGTGTGGGGTATCTCCCTGAGCGAACCGCAAAGCATCTCGAGTTCCTTCTTAATATTCTCCGCCATGCCGGGTTTATCATTTTCCAACTTGCCGATGTGGTGGGTGACGGAACGAAACAGACGCGGCAGCACGAGCCCGGGTGACGTGCTCGCGGTCGAGTAATACCGGTCGACCACGCTGGCACCAACGTCGCCGAGAGCTTCCCATTGGGCCTGCTCAAAGACAGCCAGCAGCCGGCCGCAGATATACGCCGGCGATCCGTCGGAGTGAAGTGATTCCGTCATATTGATACTTCTCCTTATCAAAAATAATTTGACCAATCCCAATCTCTCAGGTTTAAATCCTTTAGCCCCCTCCGCTTGGAGGCGGCGGAGGCACATCGCCAAAACATGGTCGCCGAGTGGGCGCTGCGAGAGCGCGGCCAGCATGAGCTGGGCCGGTAATGCAGGGGCGATGTTTTCCCCCTTGTCGGCCGTGGCGAGCGCAATCTGCCACAGAGGATATCGTTCGTGGGCTGATCCGGACAGATCAGTAATCTGGAGGTCATCAAACCATCGGCGCAGATTTTCAGCGGCCACATCGAGGTAGGTTTCAAGATAATCGCGAACGACGATCCGCGCGGCATTGGCGGTGAGGACGAGGCAATAAAATGCATTCGCATCCGCACCCAGCGCCATGCGACCGGCCTTCGGGCTTTGGAGCAACCCGGCTATTTGGCCCGGGTCTCCCGAGTCAAATACGGAGGTGATATCGTCAATGGCCTGCTTGTTTTTTCCCCAAAAGAGGAACGTTGTCGCGCCAACCGTGATTTTGGTTTTGCCGAGGGTTCCTTTGAGAAGCGCCTGCAGTGCCCGGCTATACCCTTCGGCGGCACGGTAGCCAATATTGGCATTCCCAGCTTTGCTCAGGCCGTAGCTCTCGAAAGCGTCCTTATCGCCCGAGACGAGGCAAGATCCCATGGACGACCCGCCCGCGATGCCGGATATCTTCGTGCGGTGCACAGGCGCGACGGGGCCAATTTCGCCGGTAACTTGGCATAATCCGATCGGCCCGTCTTCCTCGCGCTGTGCCGCGACACCAGCAAAGTATTTTCGCCACCAAGTGCGAACGGGTTCTCGCTCGATGATCGTGCGCCCCTCATCATCGTAAAATTCGAAAGTGCAGCGGGCGCCGGCGTCCGCATCGAGATGATTGATGTCCGCGGCAACACGAGCGGCCAGGGCCGCATCTGACTGCAGCCGGCGGCCGAATTCCGCCACCGCGCCAAGCGCGGGGTCACGGGAGGCTGCGGCCGCCTCTTCCATCTGTCGCCAGAATGTTATTCTTTTCGCGACATCTTTCCGCGCATCGCTAATAGGAATCACACGGGGAAGGGTATCGACGAAAAACCGCGCGAAGCCCGCACTGGCGGTATTGCCATGCTCCTTGGGGACCGAGAGCACCTTGCCGTTGTTGCGTTTCTTCTTGACTCCCCCTTTTGTCGGCACTTCGACAAACCCGCGCCTGTCTTGGACCCCGCCATAGTCCCCACCATCGCGAACGACGATAGTAAACGGGACGGGGCGTTCCTCAAAGGCAGGATCGGCCAGAAGATTCTCTCGCTCGGCAAGTTCGTAGAGTCGCTTGATAATCATGCCGCCACCTCCCAGCCGAGCACCCTTACCGGCGGCTGCCCTTCAGGACCTTCCTGCTCCGTGTCGCAGTGCATGGTGCCGTTGGAAACCCCGGCCTGAAAAAAACCGGGCCGGTTTTCGTCACCGAACTGGATGTCATAGAGGATCAGCCCGAGAGATTCCGTCCACGGCAGGGGCTGCTCAGTGCCATCCGGTGGGGCAAAGTCGCATGCAAACTCGCGGCAGCCCAAATATGGGCGATGGAAGCATTGTCCCTTGGCAACCCGCCGCAGAAACATTTCGCGATATTTTACGGGCGGGTCATGAGCGTCGAACGGCCCGACGTCCACACTGGCTTCAATCAGGTACGCGACATCGCGCAGGGCCATGGTATTGCGTTGCGTACGCATTTGACCACCCCGATCCTCGCGGGTGGATGAATCGACCAGAAAGGGTTCGGGTGGTGCGGCGCCAAGGGCCCAACGATTAACTGTCCCAGGTGCGATCTTGCCTTGGATTTCGTTTCGGCGGAAGCTGATGAATTCCGGCTTTTCCGTCGAGCGCGAAAGCCACCAGGGTTGAAGGGCGGTAATTCGCCGAATATGCCAATGGAAGGCGGGGACAAGTTTGCCGCCGGGGCCCGTTTTCTTCTTAAATAGGATCGCATCGAGAACGCCGCGAGCGGCCGACGGGGTCATGATCGGATATGACACCCGCTCAACCTTTAATTCCGGTCGCGTGAAACATGCGTACGGTCCCCAAACTTTCACTTTGACAACTTCTTTTTCTGCCATGTGCCTAACTCCGTAAAAAGTGGACACCCTGTAGTCGATGATGGCGTCTGATCATTCTCATAGAACGCAGTTCCCCAAAGATCCGTCGAACTGCAGACCGGTTTCTGGATCGTAACGAAGGTAGCAAACGTTGAGGCCCGGAGCATCCTCAGGCTTCGCGCAGCACATCCCCGCCGTTCGCCAATCAGACTGGTTCAGATTCACGGTATATCGCTGCAGTTGCCGGTAGGCCGCCCGGCTGCCCGTCTGCCGAACGGCTTCGACAAGTTCCGCAATCTGCTTCTCCGCCTCCTGCCAGCGCGCGACGATCACGGGTGTTGTATTTTGATCAATAATTCGGTAGGACGACGCGATACCAGCAAACGCCCATTTGTTTTTCGCCTCGAGTATCTCGCGACAATCGGTATCACCCTCAGCCAGAAGACGGCGGTAATATTCGGATATATGCGAGGTGTCATCAATGCATGGCGTCCGTCCCGATCCCAAAAATATATTACGCACGATTCCCGTCCCACTCCGGTACCATGCGCTTGGCGGAAGGTTGCCTTCGCGACTGTTAAATACCATCACCACTCCCCCCGGCTCGCCGCCCCGGTTCAGCGTGCGTTCGCGGTTACAGCGCCCCGCCGCCTGTACGATGGAATCAAGCGGGGCGAGTTCTCGCAGGACAACCGGAAAATCCAGATCGACGCCCGCCTCTACGAGTTGCGTCGACACGACGCGACACGGCTGCCCCTGGCGGATGGCGGATCGGACGGCATGGAGCACCTTGGCGCGATGTGCCGGGCACATATTGGTGGAAAGATGCCACGCAGAAAGGCCCATGCCACGGATAAGGGCAAAGACACTTGCCGCAGCTTTGCGGGTATTCACCACGCATAGCACCTGTGGGTGCCTCGCCATCAACTCCGCAACCTGCGGCCAGTCAAGGGGGTCGTCTTGCAGATTTGGCCACTCCACACGGACACGCCGGAGCCGGTTGAAAAGATCCGTCGGAGATGAGGCGATCTCGGTGGTCGAAGGAATCCCCGCAGGAAGCCATTGTGTTCGCTGCCACGCCGGTTGCGTGGCCGTGCAAAGGACGACGGTGCATCCCAGATATTCCCTGATCTGCTGGAGCATGTTGCATGTGGGGGCCGTGAGGCCCGGAGGCAGCGTTTGGCACTCGTCGAGAATGATGACGCTTCGCGCAATGTTGTGCAGTTTGCGGCAGCGGCTGGGTTGGTTGGAAAACAGCGATTCGAAAAACTGGACGCTCGTCGTTGCAACCACCGGTGCATCCCAATTTTCGGCGAGGCGGTCGGCCCGATCTGAACCCGTGGCATCGGCGCCACCAGACCCCACAGGTTCCGTGAGGCTATGATGTTCGAGGACAATACCGCCTTGCGGCGTATCCCCAAGAGCGCGGCGAAAAACCTCAGCATTCTGTTCCAGAATACTCAGGTACGGGGCGACATAAATAATTCGGCGGAGGCCTCGATGGGCGGCGTGTGCCAAAGCGAACGCGAGCGATGCGAGGGTTTTACCACCCCCAGTAGGGACGGTTAGAGTGAAAATTCCCGTTGGGGCACTGGCAACGGCCAGAGCGTCGTCAAGTATGCAACGCCTGATCTTCGCCATCTCCGGGTCGGCACACCTGCCCGCGACGCGGTCAATCTCCGCAAAAACCCGGCCGAGTAGTAGCGAGGGGTCCAGCCGGATTGGTGGAGATTCAGGTGCTAACCCTGCCGCCGCCGCATGGAACGCAGAGGTATCAAGCCAATCGGCGTCCACGAGGCAGCTGAAGAGCAGCCGCGTTCGGATCGCGTCATAATCACCCGCGGCTCGCAATCCGTTGTCGCCGGCGAGACTGTCAAGTTCCGGTACCTCCGCAGTAGCAACGGCTTTTACCTCTCCCCAAACTGGCCTACCCCGCTCGCTCTGGCCGCGGACGTCGCAGCCGTCGGGGATTCCCCCGTGGTGGCCGAGTATCGCAAATGCAATATCCGCCCAGCATCGCTCCGCTGCCGCTGCGGCACCGGCCTGCTTGTGCCAGGTGGATTCTCCACTTTGGGTGGAATCGCGAAGCCTTTCCTGAAAGCCGCTCCGGTATTTTCCGAGATCATGGAGTAAGCCGGCCGCGTACGCAGCTTGGGCAAGGCCGGCATCCCCCGGACGGGCGTCCTCCGCAAATTGGCGCGCCCGCAACGCGACCTCCCGAAGGTGATCGCAAAGCGGCTGCCAAGTCGTCTCGCCGCCGGGTAATGTGTGTGCGTAATATTTCACCTCGACCTCCTGTTTGATCAGACGCCCGAAGACGCAGCCGCCTTTTTATGCCGACCGCACAACAGGACCTGTGATTCCCGGATTCTCACACCCGTCCAACCGATTGTCAAGCTGAAAGCTGCGAAAAAATATTGAGATTTTTATTTGATGATTTTGCCGGCCGGCCGGCACCAATTCCACCTGCTCACGCGTTGCTAATCGCCGCAAACGCTCATTCCACAGCCCGGATTGCACTGCCGCCGCCTAGACCAACTGGCGGGTGCGGATGCTTAAATAATGATTAATCACTGAAAGATTCAGCGCGTCGGCATCGGACTCAATCACCAGCACGCCGGTGCGTGCAAGCTCCGCCAGTGAGCCCGCCCGCTCCATCGAAAGATGCCGCGCCGCCAATACCTGCGCGACACCCACCGGCGTTCGGGCACCGGAATCCGCCACTGCCGAAAGCAGCGGATCCCGCAGTGAAAACACCGTCACCAGATGCCGCCGGGCAATACTCGGAGCCGCCGCCCGCAGGTTCTCAACCAACTGCGGGTCGCTCAGATCGGTGAAGATGAAGACCATGCAGCGCCGGGTCTGCCGGGCCCGGATCGCCGAGGCAAGCCCGAAATAGGACGGAAAGACCGGGTGGCTCTGAATCTCCACTAATTTATCAGTAAGCTTCGCCTTGGCCGCCGAACCCCCCGCTGGTTTGACGTAGCCGCCGATCACATCGCGGAACACCAGCAGACCCACATTATCCCGTTCCACATCCGCCACATGGGCCAGCAGAATGCCGGCACTGATGGCAAAATCCAGCATAGTCCGGTCGCCGGCCGGACGCGCGGTGAGGCGGCTGGAATCCATGCAGATCAGCACATCCTGCCGACGTTCAATCTGGTACAGGTTGGAGATCAATCGCTGATGATGCGCCGACGCCCGCCAGTTAATATCCCGAAATTCATCATCGGGCAGATAATCGCGCAGCTGTTCAAATTCGCGGCCGCTGCCCAGCAATCGCCGATGATGCACGCCGGAGAGGCCCAGCGCCCGGTGGCGACGCAGCGATTCATAATGCCGCACGGGTGTCATATCAGGATAGATGCGCACCGGCTCGGGGGCAGGCGGCTCGAAACGAAATACACCCCATGCAATGCCATAGGACGCACTGATGATCGGTCGTGAAAAAGTCAGCAGGCCTCGCCGCAGCGCCCGGCCTGAAAATTCGCAGCATGCCTGTCCGCCGGGCTCCACGCGAATCGTCTGCTCGGTCTGCGGGCAATCAAAACTTTCCGGCCATTGATTTTCTACCATAAACAGCATGACGCGCCGGGTGGGATTATTCACGGTGACGAGAATGGAGAGTGACTGGCCGATCTCACCACGGTGCGGCGTATGGACGGTGGCTTGAATGCCGGATCGCCGGAGGCCTGCGCCCTCCATGATGATGAGCAGCACAACCGCGATGTCCAGCAGCGCAACGCCCCAGATCAGCGGCGGGTATATCGCCGCCCCCAGGGCCAGCAGGGCTCCAAAAGCGAGTGCGGCAAGACCGATGCGTCCGGGTGCGATCATCGGGGAATTTCCTGCTTGGAGACCAGTTCCGCCAGCACGGCGGATTTGTCAGTACCTGCAATCTCCGCGTCGGCGGTCAGCGTGATGCGATGCTCCAACACGGGATTCAGCACGCGCAGGACATCATCCGGCGTGACATAATCGCGCCCCTGCACCAGAGCCCACGCCTTGGCGCTGGTCAAGACGGCGATCGATGCCCGCGGCCCGCCGCCAAGCTGAATCGATTCATGCTCACGTGTGGAACGCACAATCCGCAGAATGTATTCCAATATTCCCGGCTCCACCCGCGCCCGTTCAGCGGTGCGCTGCAGCCCCGTTACCGCGTCAATATCCAGCAGCGGTTTGACGGCGGTATCCAGTTGATCCGGTGGCCGCCCTTCATGCACGGCCTTTAATATTTCCCCTTCGGCCTCCGCCGGTGGGTAACCGACGCGGATTTTCATCAGGAACCGGTCCTGCTGGGCTTCGGGCAGAGGATAAGTGCCTTCAAATTCAACAGGGTTCTGGGTGGCGAAGACCGTAAAAATCGGCGAAAGCAGATGGCGCACGCCGTCGATGGTGGCGTGCCGCTCGGCCATCGCCTCCAGCAGCGCCGCCTGCGTTTTGGCCGGCGAGCGATTGATTTCGTCCGCCAGCAGCAGATCGGTGAAGATCGGGCCGCGGTGCAGATGAAATTCGTTCGTGCCCGGCGTGAAGATGGTGGTGCCGAGGATGTCCGACGGCATCAGATCGGGCGTAAACTGCACACGTTTGAAGCGGCTTGAGAGCAACATCGCCATCACCCGGACCGAAAGCGTCTTGGCGGTTCCCGGCACACCTTCCAGCAGGGCGTGGCCCCGGGCCAGCAGCACGGTCAGCATCAGGTCGATGACATCCGCCTGGCCGCGAATGACGGCGGCAATCTGCTGGCGAACGGCTTGCACTTGTTCAATGGCGGCGCTGTAATCAGCGTCATTATTTTCGATCACGCTTGATCTCCTCACATAAGACAACGGATTCTGATAATAACTGCGCAGGCGTCGGCAGCGCGGAATTACGCCGCCACGACGAGGTTTCGGGTGTGCCGGCCAGAGCATCAGCCTGGGAAAGCAGACGCGCGACCCGATCGCGCAAATCCTCTTTGAGGCGGCTCAGGGCGGAGGTGATTTCAGCGGGTTTGACTTTCAAACTCGCCGCAACACGCCGTCGAATTTCGGCCGCGACGCCGGCATTCATATCCGCCTCCGACATGGATTGCTGATAAAGCCGACCAAGCATGGCGATCTGTTCAATATTGGATGCGACCACACTGCGGTCAAGCGGCGCACGCGGGCGGGAAAATCGCCGGGCCGCCCACAGGATAGCCAGAAGTATAACCAGCAGTTGGCATCCCAGCGCATCAAGCCCGAATTTGGAAAACAGCTCCAGCGTGGTCATCTGCCCGCCGATCCCCAGGCCATATTCATTAAAAATAACCGGCCGTCGACCGATGATGCTCATGAGAAAGTCCAGATTACCCCCCTGAGAAATTCCGCCGTTGAGCAGAGGCCAGGGAGAGCCCAGAAGTACAATACGCCCCTTGCCCAGGGATCGCTCGGCAGCAAGCATCCGGCCGTGCCAGGTGAGCAGCGGATGCCAAAGTTTTTTCGCATGATGATTTTTGGGGATGAATTGGCTCGGCATGGCCAGCCACACCGTGCTGCGCAGAGTTTTTCGCCCTGCAGATGACACACCCGGTGGCGATGCGTGCTGCCAATGCGCCGGGACCAGGGTGGAATCGTACCAGCGCGGATTGCGGTGTTTGAAGTAGAACATATCTTCCTTCAACCATCCCCTTTCCCGCATAATAAAATGCAGTCCGTGGGGATGGGAGGCCGCTCCCTTTTTTGTTTTGGCAGGTAGCGGATGCGTGGTTGGCTTTGTTGTCGGCTGCGTCGTCGGGTATGGGGTCGGCTGCGCCCCCGGGTGGGCGATGGGATGCGCGGACGGGCGTCCGATCGCCTTGGGTGGATGCTGACGTGCGGGGCGAGCTATTTTAATGGCCGGTTTGCCCCGAGCCCGTCTTACGGCGATCTGCTCATGACTGGTGAGCCGGGTCGGTTCATACGTCACTTCAAAGAGGGTATTCCCGCTTCGCACCCAGCGCATCAGGCGGGGATGGTAATGGCGGGTCAGGGTGGCGGATTCCAGCAGATGATCGAAATTGCCGGGAGGGTTAATATCAATAAAAACGCCATGCCACTGCGAATTGAATGCGGGATGCTTGAGCAGCCTGACGTCCACGCCGCTGCGTCGCAGGTATTGATCAAACGCCGCCATTCCGAGCGGGTCGTACCGGTAGACAGAAAAGAGGGGCACGCTGCGACCGGCCTGCAGATTAACCGCCAGACTCTCCGCCAGCAGCCACAACAGCAGGGCAACGATAAGTCCGCACAGGAGCCAGAGGTGAACTTTACGCATGAACCACCTGCAGTCGGAGCAGGGATTTCATCTGCGCGTCCACATCGGCCCGCACCTCAGGGGGAACCGTTTTATGGCCATACCAGACACGATCAAAAAGGTCCGTCAGTGCGGAAAATGTCCGGCATTCTTCTGCAGGGCCGCGATAGCGGGCCACATAAGCGCGGTTGGTAAGCGACTTGCGAAAGGTGATGCGACCGGCGGCGTGCAGGCTGGAAAGCAGCGCCAGATACATCGCTCGATACGCCATTCGCCAATCGCCGGCGCTCCCTAATTCGGCGGCCAGATTCATCCACGCATCGGAACTCTGGGCCAGCGCATCGCCCTCATCCATCGCCTTTTTAACATTGATCGGCGGAATTGCAGGCGCCGTCGCCATTTTCGGCCCGCGTTTCTGCTGGATCAGCGTCCATACGATCCACGCGATCAGCCCGGCAGCGATCACCGCCAGGAAGATCAGCAAAATGCGCCCCATCGCTCCGGCAACGGCGCCGAAATCGTCAGATCCGGATTGCGCCTTGTGCGTTCGCATCCTGTGGACGTGGTGGTGCCGGTTCACTTTCCATTTCAGCCACTTCAGCAGGGGATTGATCCATGCTTTTAACAGCCGGTACAGGTGTGAAAAGTATCGGCTTGCCGGATTCTCCATCGCCTTTCTTGAAATAGGCGGTCTCTGCCACCGGTGGTAGCCGGGAAGCCCTAATATCTTTTCAAGCCGCTGATGAGATATCAAAGGTGTCGGCGTGCCGTGGGGCACAGGGGCGGCGGCAAGGCAAAAGAGGGTCAGTGCCATGAGGATCAACCGTTTCATACCGATGCATCTCCAGTCATCGATATCAGACGGGCTTTGAGATCTGCGCCCGTGCGCCGAAACCCGATCTGCTCGCTCAGAATCACACCCGCCACCATCCAGAACAGATCCAGCGGCACCAGGCAGAGCACCCATATCACGAGGCCGAAGGCGCGGCTTTGAACGATCAGTTGCAGGTACAGATCATGAATGCCGAAAAATGACGGCAGGACAGGCTTTACAATAAGGCCCACCAGCTCAGCGGAAATTCCACTGAAGATGAGATACAGCAGGCCGAGAATGATCAGCCCGAAGATGATCCGCGATGTGGAATATGGGATCGCAATCAGGCGACGTGCGACGGCGAAGTTAACCGTCGGCTCATTAAGCAGGAATGGGGCCGCCAGCGTGCACCCCGTTAGCGAGGCAAATGACGGAATCAGGGCAATGCATGCCCCCGTTATTCCGATGGCGCAAAGTATGAATTTAAGCACAAGAATGCTCCACATCCGCCGCCACAGCGGTATGGATAATTTGGGTGAAAGAA
>JAJZNY010000030.1 GCA_021852245.1 Planctomycetota bacterium
GTCCGCAGGCCAAGCGATTCCAGCGCCCGCACCAGCCAATCCGGCGACGGCCCGACGCGCACATGGTTAATCGCAACCGCACTGTAATACGGGCAGCGCTTGGGCGCATCGAGGGCGATGAGGACGGCGTCGCCGGTATGCCCATCGCTGTTTTTCAGATCGATGGTGGCTACCGAAGGAATCTGAAATTTGCATCCGGCAAGCACCGCCAGTTCCCGTGCAATACCAATGTGGCTCTGGCAGTCAGGCCGATTGCTGGTGAGTTCCACATCCAGCACCTTGGTGCCGCCCGCATCATGAATATGCTCGACCACAAAGCCGCTGTGCGTGAGGGCATGCTGCACCCACTCGGCTGTGAGCGGTTTATCCAGGTACGGTTGTATCAGATTCAGCGCAATAAGCATCGTTCAGCGGTCCATCCCCGTCATAAGGTTGGAAAGCGTAATAGCGGGGCGGCGGCATGGCAACCCCGGCGGGTTTCAGCCTCTCAATTGGAAGCTGTCCGCCACACCGAGATTTTGATAAATCTGAAGCGTTGCCTCGGAGTTATTCAAGGTGTAAAAGTGAATGCCCCGCACCTGATGATCAAGCAGATCGCGGCACTGTTCGGTGGCCCAGTGGATTCCCACCCGGGCGATGGCCTGCGGATCAGTCCCGGCCCGACTGATGGCCCGGAGCAATTTGGCGGGGTAATGCGCCCCCAACGCCGTTTCCGCCATGCGACGCAGACTGTTGGCGGAGGTAATGGGCATGATGCCCGCGATGATCGGCACCTTGATGCCCGCCAGTTCGCAGCGCTCCCGGAAGTCGTAAAAATCATGATTATCAAAAAAGAGCTGCGTGCAGATATAGTCCGCCCCCGCATCCACCTTCGCCTTGAGATGGTCCATCTCCAGCAGCCGATTCGGCGTCGCCGGATGCCCCTCGGGAAAACCCGCCACGCCGATGCCGAAACCGCGTGGATCGGATGTCCGGCACCGGCGAATGAACGCCACCAGATCCGCCGCATGAGCAAAAACGTCTTTGCTGCGGTCATGGTTCGGCATGTCTTTGGGTGGATCGCCCCCCAGCGCCAATATGTTGTCAATGCCGTGCGCCGCGTATTGATTCAATATTGATGCGATCTCCGCTTCAGTATGGCAGACGCACGTCAGGTGCGGCACGGGCGTGAGCGTGGTGCGGTCCTTGAGACGCACCACCAGATCATGCGTCCGCTGCCGACTTGAGCCCCCGGCGCCGTACGTCACCGACACAAACGACGGCTTGAGACTCTCCAGCCGGGCGATATGCGCGAAAAGCTGCTCCGCGGCCGCGTCCGACTTCGGCGGGAAGAATTCAAACGAAAATGTGGTTCTGTCGCGGGCAAAGATGTCATTTATGTGCATACATCATCCATCTGCATATCCATCCGTATATCCGGATTAACTGATGATACCGCCGGAGCCTCCGGCATGCAAATCGTACCTCGCCGTCCCTAATGTGCCGCTGGCTTCCAACTGCGCCCGCGTGACTCGCTCCCGGCACCACGGAATTCAGTGTATGTTGTGGGCGTCCATGTGCCGGAACAATCGGGAAGTTATGGGGCCAACCGATATCACGAGTCGTGGATGGAGAAAAACCTTAAAGGAGTCTGAGCCTTGATGACAACCGTCGGTTTTCTGATATTTCCCGGCGTTCAACAGTTGGACTTGTCCGGTCCCTATGAAGTGTTCGCCGCCATGCCCGATTGTGAGATTCGGCTCTTTTGGAAGACACTGGAGCCTGTCCGCAGCTCTACGGGCCTGCTGCTTCACCCCAACGCAACGTTGAATGACACGCACCCCTTGGAGGTGCTCTGTATTCCTGGAGGGGCTGGTATCAACGCACTGTGTCAAGACGACGAAGTAGTGGGTTGGATAGGGCAAAAGGCGGCAAAGGCGCGGTGGGTCACCTCGGTCTGTACCGGAGCCCTTTTACTGGGTGTGGCGGGATTGCTCAAAGGGCGACGCGCCACCACCCATTGGCGCTACCACGATCTGCTTTCCATTTTCGACGCGATCCCGGTGCGTGAACGGGTGGTTCAGGATGGAAATCTCATCACGGGCGGCGGCGTAACGGCGGGCATCGATTTTGCCCTGTCGCTGGTGGCCGCCTTACGCGGCCAAACAACTGCGGAAGCCGTACAACTCGCGTTGGAGTATGCACCCAGTCCACCATTCCGGGCGGGCCAGCCCGAGGATGCACCCCAAGCCGTCGTTCAAATGGAAGAGAGCCGCACCCGATCGCTTTACGAGGAACGATTGCAAATCCTGCGGCGATGGCGTGATCGTCAGGATAGCCTTTCTTTACCGAACAGCGAGTGAAAAGAGCGTGAACGCATTGCGATATGCATTTAGCGGGAATCAGTATGTCGGCCTCGACGGCAAAGTGGTCAAGTGGTTGGAAAAGGTCACGGACAAAAAGTGCCAAAACCGGCGGTGATGGCCGGTTCCGCACCGCGCCTGGGCTGCCGAGTTACGAAGTGACCATCGCCTTAATTAGGTCGTGTGCCCTGATAATATCGGACTCTACTTACGGCACTATAATTTGCAATTTGCGATGTGCGTGAAGGTTGTTGGTGCGCACCAATTTGGTAAATATTTTTTCCTTGACACCGATAAAAGATGAATTAGACTTGAATTCGCAGGAGTGGATGTGCTGCAACTTCGTAATCTAATCACACCCCCTGTAAGCGCTGTATCGTAAAAACGCCCCGTGGTGGCGACCAATGGCACTGTGTTATTTCGGGAGGATCCCATGCGCATGGATAAAGCGCCTGCGTTCACTTCACGAGGTGGAATCTCGGGGGTTTTATTATGTGCGGCGGCAGCCGCCTCGCCATTACCTTCAATGGCGACAACCATTAACACGGTCACAATTACGGGCACCAACGGCTCGGCAGGGGTAGCTGCGCAGCCCGCCTATGCGACAGCCGCAAATGGAGACCCAGGCCAGCTTGCAACGGCCGTGGGTGGTTCGGGTGGGACGTTCAATGTGAATTCGACCGGGAGTACCACGCCTTCGGCCGGTTATGTCGGCGCTGCCGCCGGCGCCTACGCCGGCCTGAATCCATCTTCCGCCTACACCCCGCCGGGAACAGCCTTGCAGGGAACCGCGACGGCTACGGGTGGAGCCGGTGGATTGGAAGTGCTGCTGGTGCAGAACGGCTCAACTCAATATTTTGCAGGAGCTGGCGGGTCCGCCACCGCCAAGGTGCAAACCTCCGCCAGCGGCGTTTCAATTGGAGGAGCGGTTACAGCTAGCGCAACGGCCGCCGGCGGAAGCGGGGGCTACATATACGATCCATCAGGAATTCACTCCGGCAACGGAGGCAATGCATCAGCCAGCGGCTATGTGGTCGACCAGCAGGAGGTCCCGCTTACCATCAGTGTTAAAGCCGTGGGTGGAAATGCCGGAGAACCATCACCGAACGCGGTTACCACCGGCGACGGCTCCGGAGGTACCGCACAAATATCCGCCGAAGGAATATCGCGTGGTGGGGCGGTAAATGTCTCCGGCACGGCCATCGGTGGCAACGGTCAAAATGGCGTAAAAGAAACCCTGAGCAACACCGTCAGCGGCCAAACCACCGGCGCATTGACGCTTTCCCAAACGGCGATCGGCGGTAACGCCCTTGGCGTGGGCGGCTTAGGAGGCTATGCCTCAAGCACCCTGACGCGGCAGTACACCAGCAGCACAACACCCCAGCCATCGAGCCTTTCGCTGACGGTCAATGCAACCGGCGGTAACGGCGGCCCGGCGAGCGGAAGCATGGGCGTCGGGAATGGTGGAGCCGCGTCTATCAGCGCCTTCGGTGCATTGTCGAACGGCGGCGCGGTCAGCGTCTCCGGCACGGCGACGGGGGGGAGCGGACTAACTGGTGCTAACGAGAACCTAAATAATGCCGTCAGCGGCGAGACCACCGGCGCATTGACGCTTTCCCAAACGGCCACCGGCGGAAATGCCCTTGGCGCGGGCGGCACTGGAGGTAACGCCACAAGCACGCTGACGGATGACTACACCAGCAGCACGGCACCCCAGCCATCGAGCCTTTCGCTGACGGTCAAGGCAATCGGCGGCCCTGCGAGCGGAAGCGTGGCCGCCGGGAATGCTGGAGCCGCGTCTATCAGCGCCCTCGGCACCTTGACAGACGGCGGCGCGGTCAGCGTCTCCGGCACGGCCATCGGTGGGAGCGGCCAAAATGGCGTAAACGAAATCCTGAACAACGTCGTCAGCGGCCAAACCACTGGTGCCTTGACGCTTTCCCAAACGGCCATCGGCGGTGGCGCCCTTGGCGCGGGCGGTGCTGGAGGCAATGCCACAAGCGCGCTGACGGAAGATTACACCAGTGGCACGGCACCCCAGCCATCGAGCCTTTCGCTGACGGTCAAGGCAACCGGTGGCAACGGCGGCCCGGCGAGCGGAAGCGTGGCCGCCGGGAATGCTGGGGTTACGTCTATCAGCGCCTTCGGTGCGTTGTCCAACGGCGGCGCGGTCAGCGTCTCCGGCACGGCGACGGGGGCGAGCGGAACAAATGGTGCCAATGAAATCCTGAATAACGCCGTCGGAGGCCAAACCGCCCGCGCATTGACACTTTCCCAAACGGCCATCGGTGGAAATGCCCTTGGCGCGGGCGGCGCGGGGGGCTATGCATCAAGCGCGCTGACGGAAGAGTACACCAGCAGCGCAGCCCAGCCGTCGAGCCTCTCCCTGACGGTTACCGCGGAGGCCGGGGTGGGCGGGACTGCCACATACTCCTCGCCCGCAGGTGCCGGCGGAAACGCCGCGATCAGCGCAACGGGCAGCCTCAGAAATGGGGGTGCCGTTACCATCGTCGGTGAGGCCGCGGCAGGTTCGGGTGGGTCTGAGGTAACGGGCTCAGCTGGGGGCGCTGCCGGCCAGCTGATCACTACGGAGAACAGCCTTTTCGGCTCGTCCAATGGTGGCGCCGTGAACGTTTCCGGCCTTTTTTACGGTGGAAGTGGGCAAAATGGCGCCAATGTAAATCTCAGTAATGTCGTCGGAGGCCAAACCACCGGCGCCCTGACGCTTGCGCAAACCGCCTATGCTGGCGAGGCGCTGAATTATGGTGGTACGGCAGGTTACGCCTCCAGTAAATTGGATGAGCAATACGCAAGCACCTCACCGCAGCCGTCGAGCCTCTCTCTGACGGTCAAAGCAACCGGCGGCTTGGGTGGGCAGGCCGATACCTCAATCGCGGCGCAAGCCGGCGGCAACGCAGCGGTCAGCGCAACAGGCAGCCTAACTGATGGCGGAGCGGTTTCGATCAGCGGCTACGCGGCTGGCGGCGACGGCGGCGAGGGGTGGAACGGCAACGACGGGGCAGGCGGCCAAGTCGTCGCATCAACCGACCAACTGTTCGGTTCATCCAACGGCGGCGCCGTAAGTGTTTCTGGCTATTTCCAGGTCGGCGCCGGGCAAAACGGGCCTAATGAGACGCTAAGCAACGTCGTTGGCGGCCAAACCACTGGCGCTTTGACGCTTTCCCAAACGGCGGTCGGGGGCAATGCTCTTGGCGCGGGCGGTACCGGAGGCAATGCCTCAAGCACGCTGACGGAAGACTACATTAGCGGCACAGCACCCCAGCCATCGAGCCTCTCGCTGACGGTCAATGCGCACGGCGGCAGCGGTGGGCCTGGAAACAGCTCAACAGCAGGCGGTGCGGGCGGAAGTGCGACCGTCAGTGCCATCGGCAGCCTGACCGATGGCGGAGCGGTTTCGATCAGCGGCTACGCGGCTGGCGGCGACGAGGGGTCGAACGGTAACGGTTACGGGGCAGGCGGCCAAGTCGTCGCATCAACCGACCAACTGTTCGGTTCATCCAACGGCGGTGCCGTAAGTGTTTCTGGCTATTTCCGGGGCGGCATCGGGCAAAACGGGGCCAATGAGACGCTAAGCAATGTCGTTGGCGGCCAAACCACCGGCGCCCTTACGCTTTCCCAAACGGCGGTCGCGGGCAATGCCGACGGCGCGGGCGTCGCCGGGGGCAATGCCTCAAGCACGCTGACGCAGCAGTACACCAGCAGCACGGCACCCCAGCCATCGAGCCTCTCGCTGACGGTCAATGCGGACGGCGGCAGCGGTGGGCCTGGAAACAGCTCAACAGCAGGCGGTGCAGGAGGAAGTGCGACCGTCAGTGCCATCGGCAGCTTGACCGATGGTGGGGCGGTGACCATCAACGGGGCTGCAACCGGCGGCCCAGGTGGCCTTGCCGGGCAGGCCGGTGTGGCGGTCGCGGCGGCCAATAGTTTATTTGGCTCCTCCAACACCGGGCCGGTCAGCGTCTCCGGGTATTTCACGGGTGGGGATGGGGTAAACAATGGGGGCGACGAAAGTTTGGTCAATGCCGTTGGCGGCATGACAACCGGCGCACTCGTCTTGAAACAATTGGCTTTTGGCGGCTCTGGGTACCAACTGGGAGGGAGCGCGAGCAGCACGCTGGACCAGCAATTCGCTGCGGGCAGTCAGCAGCCATCGAGTCTTTCGTTAACCGCCGTCGCTAACGGTGGCAACGGTGGCTACTCCGTTGGCTCAGCAGATGGCGGTGGGTATGCCTCAGCTTCAGCCAGCGGCACGCTGGCCGATGGGGGTGCGGTAACGGCCGTCGGCGAGGCGACGGGGGGCAGGAACTTTGCGGGGGGCTCCAACGGCGGGGCGACGGCAAGTGCGACGGCGGCGACATCTTCCGGGGCGGTCAATGTTGAGGCGTTGGCGTCGTTAAGTGGCCCAAGCCACTCGGCGAATGTGGAAGCGGCGGTGAATGTAGGAGGCCAGCCTGTAGCGCCGTCTCCAATCAACGGCAGTCGGCAGGCTGCTGCATATGCGACGGCATTGCCGAGTCAAGCAACGGTTTCGGGGCTGTACGCCGGCACCAGCAATTTTGCGGTCAGCGGTGGCGCTTATAATCAGGTTCTTGGGGTCGCGACTCTGAGCGGTCAAGCGATATCCGGCACACCCGGACTCAACCGAAAAAGCGAAACGACCTGGACGATAAGCCCGGGTCAGTTGGCATCATCCCAGCAGGAACTTCTGCTTGGCTACGATGGCGCAAGCTATACGGGAACGGGGGAAGTGGACTTTCAGGTCACGCAGGATGGTAATCCGCTCATCAATCAGCAATTCACCAATTTTGGTCAAGCTGCGAGTTATTTTAACAACCAGACCGTTGATCTGGGTTCCATGTCTTCCATAGCGGCCTCGGGCGGAACAACGGCCCTGAACATATCGATGGATGTGGTCGGCGGCACGGCCGGTTCGTTATTTACCGTCAATTCCATGGCGGTGACCAGTGCGGTAGCCGCCAACGCTCCAATTTCAATGGGCGGCAAATACGCGGGCTATTCGGTAGTGCGTGATTTCGGAAGTAATGATCGAAACACCGATGTCCAGTTTCTCGGCGGTACGGCATCCACTTCGACGACGCTGGCAGTGAGTTTCTCCAGCGCTCCAACAACCGCCACGAATTTAATCAGTGATATTGTCAATATCAGCGGTACCAATTCAGATCGGTATGTGGTGCAACTCAGCTACAATCCCTCTCTGGTAACCAATGGAGCGCTGAGCCCGGTGCTGGCGTGGAAGATGGCCAATGGGTCCTGGGTCGCCGCCTACTTGGGAGATATAGGGAGTTCCGTCGGTACTGAAATAAACGGCGCATATGTCGCGGGAAGCGGCGCACCGGTCGGTACCTATGGCATCGACACAGCGGCGCATACGGTTTGGGCGGTACTGAATTATTCCGGCTCGTCTTTGACCGATCCGCTGGGGCAATTTGCCGTCATGCAACGCACGCCCGGCGACACTAATGGTGATGGGACGGTCAATCTACAGGATTTCCTTACTCTGAAAAGTAATTTTGGAACGACGGATCAAACATGGTCGCAGGGGAATTTTCTTGGAACCAGCACCATCAATCTGCAGGATTTTCTGGCGTTGAAAGCCAATTTCGGATCGGGAGCGACACTCTCGTCCGTCAATTCATATCTGACGGCTTCAACGGCAACACCGGAACCTGCGGCGGTTCTGCTGCTTCTGGGAGGTGCGTCGGTTCTGATGCTTAAACGTCGCCGGGCGGCGAGCAGGGGTCAGAGGGGTTTGTGGAGCAAATGAGCGGTATACAAGTATGTCGTTTGTTGTTTTTTATGGGAGTACTCCAATGAATCCACGTGTCAAAATCCTGTCGGGTGTTCTGGCCTCACTTTTTATCGCGTATGCCGCCTCCGCGGTGTCTGCCACGCCGACACCGTTGTACGGCAGCAAATCCGATCTGCAACTGCAGGTGAATACGACAACCGGTGACGTTCAACTCATCACACCACTTTCAACCGGTGTGATCATCAGCGGCTATGAAATCGACTCCTCCGGAGGAAGTCTGGTCCCCGCGAATATTAACAGTGTCAGCAGTAACACCACAGGCTGGTTTGAGCTTGCCACCACCTCCAAAGTGATTTCGGAAGGTACGCTCAGTGCGGTGGGCTATTCGATCAATCCGAGTTACAACCTGGGTGATATCTTCAATACCAGCGGAAGTCAGGATCTCGTCTTTCAATGGGGAGACGACAATAATTACGATTACGTCAATGCGCCGGTAACGTATGTGTCCACCCCTGAACCCGCTGCCCTGGGGATGCTAAGCGTTGGAATCATCGGATTGGCCATCACCAGACGCAGAAAATCAAAAGCCTGATTCGGCCGTCGACGGCGAGCCATTCACATGGCGGCCGTCGACGCGACCATATCCGGCCGACGCGGCACAAGCGTGCCCGTTGCGAGCAGGCTTCGGCGGCGGCCGTGGCTCTGTCGTTGCGGCAGCTTTCCGCGCCCCGCCCCGGCGCGTTATGATTTCGGGGAGAATTCCATTTTGAGGCCGGGTCATGGTCGCGAACAATAGGATCCTGTTGTCTGAATGCACCGATGAAAGGTGCGGTGGCGAAACGAGGAACCCGCCGCGCGAAGCGCGGCTCCATGCATGCTCACCTTTCCACTTTCTACTCTCACCTTTCTGGCCGCGCAGCCGGCCCCGGCGGTGAAAACATTATTAACCTCTGAGAACGCCGGGAACGGGTGAATTACCACACCCCTCAGCCCTCCATACGCCGCGGCTATCCGCTGTGCTTTCCCGGCGTGATGTCCTTGAGCTGGATATCTCTGAAAAATGCGTCCCCCTTGTTCAGATAGATAAAGAGATCAATCCGTACCCATTTGATAGGATATTTCCTAGCCTGACTCTTCACCGATTGCGGCTCAAAATCCATCTCGGTCGTCTGCCATTTCGGTTTGGTCATCACCGGCAGGAGCTGAGCCCGATAAAGTTCCCGTCGCTGGCTCGCCAGATCCCCCGCGCGACTGAATTGATCCGGCCAATACGCAAAACCCTTCACAAACACCCGTACCCGTGGCCCGTTGCCGCAATAACTCACACTCACCCGATAGCGATCCCCCTGTTTAACCGGTATCCACGTGCTTTCCGCCGCGAGGCCGTTGCTTTGCGCCACTCCCAGCCCCATCCGCATCATCAGACACTTCCCCCTGGCATGCGGGTTGCCGCCGTCCGCAACGGATTGGTTGACGATCGCCACGCGATCGCTCGGCAGATTCGCCGCCTGCTGATTGCTGACAAATGGCGGGTGATAATCTTCCTTGAGAAGAAATACGCTCCAGTCTTTTGCCCGCCCGCCGTTGTCGGCCGCGAGGCGGAAATGGGCGTCGGGAACCAGATTCGGCCGCACCTTGAAGAGGTGCTGATAGATCGGATTGGTCAGATTGACCTGCTGCTCGGATACGTGGTGAAAGGGGATATTATCCAGTCGGGTGAGGAGGCTCTCCACCGCCAGCCGCGGGCTGGTGTTATTGGGGGGGATGGTACCCGCGACGGTGCGGACCAGCTTGCCGTGCGTATAGAGTTGCAGCGTGAGGCGGCGATGATTCACAAACCCCATGACCGCCTGGTCCACCGCCAGCGTGGAGATGACTTTTTTAATATCCGAGGCCGCGACGTGCCGCCGCCACGGAATCTGCAGGGCATTGATCATCATATCGACCTGGTGATCCGATACGCGCCGGAAGTGGCCGTTGCGTGACATTTTCTTTCCCACCGCAAAGCGCATCCGCCGGGCCAGACCGCGCTCGGATCGCTGTTTGGCGACGAATGGCAAGATGGCCAGCGAGGGGGGCTTTGATTTCGCCTGTGCTCTCCGCAGCGGACACACGCCGATCATGACGATGAGCAATGCCAGAATAATAGACGTGATATTCGGTAAGCGTGAGTGCATGTACCACCTCCATGATCGCCTCCGCTGGCGGCGGAAAGCATTTTAGCATACGGCGGCCTCGGCGCATGGACCCGCCTCTACGTCCCGATCTGCGGGTGTTCTGCCGCCGGTCAAGTCCGGGGAGTTATCAAGCCGCAGCGATCAGTCGAGCCAATTTCCCGACCTGCGGGGTCGAAACAGCGATACCCTGCAAAACAGAAATAATATCCCAAAACGCTAGACCTACTGCATCCAGATATGAACCCGATTCTTCCTCATCGCCCGTTTTCCCTCCTCTTCAGTTTTGTGCGCCGGGCCCGATTGGCCAGAAGCAGTGGAAATCAATTTGGAGTGGGGTCGGGAAGTGGGGCCATGATGTCGGAAGTTTGCGCAAAGAGCAATCGTCACGATCCAGAAAATTTCATCTATGCAACAACTTGGATATACTTACGTTAACAGGGTGTGCCTGCCCACCGGGTGTGGAGGGTGGTGCATGGCGTTGGCGTTGCTTAGACGTTGTTCACCCGTGTAAGGCGTTGGTGTGTGAAATGGATGGTTTTTTTGTGTTGCAGACTTGATGGAACTTGATAAACCTCTTTT
>JAJZNY010000449.1 GCA_021852245.1 Planctomycetota bacterium
TGAGCGCATCCTGGGCTGTGAAGGTGACAGAATCACCATTGGGAATCACCAGATAGGCCCAAGGCTGAACGGCCTTTTGATTTTGAAGATAAAAACCGGTCGCACCGACCATCGAATGGGTCAGACCGAGTGAATAACCGCCGTCACTGTTGGGAGTCGGGGTGATAGTGCCGGAGATGGAGCCGAAGGCATCGGGACCAGCGGCGACGTTAGCCGCCTGATCGTCAAGGAAATGTGATCCCAAGGCACTGTAATAATTTCCGGCGGTGGGGTTATCGGTTGTGCCGGCATCGTTAAGAATTGGCGTTGTTACCGTCTGGCCGAGATGAGTACTGACGGTGCTTTCGACCACCAGCGGACCGGAAAATCCACTGCTCGGGTCGTTCTGCACACCGCCGAAATCGATGACACCGTTTACCCAGCCGTTTGCCCCGTTGTTGGCGGTGAGGGTCAACTCGAAAGCGGTATAACCGGGAAGAGTGTGCCCGTTACCATCATTCGGCGTTCCCTGATTATCAATGGTCAGCGTGACGCCCCCGCCGCTGGTGTTCGCAGCGGACGTGTAGACGATATTTGTGAGGGTATCGGCATGAGCCATACCGACTGCCGCGCCGATGGAGGCGGCGGTAAGGATTGAAAGAACAGACTTACGCATGAAAGAATCTCCTTAAATCATTAACAACTGTACAGATCGGTCGAACGGCCACCGCCTACATCGGCGGCAGTCCGGACGACAACGCTAACGCAGTTACACTCCGCGAATTTGTTGCTTTCTGCGACGCAGCAGCAGCGGGACGACCGCCGCAACCAGAAGGCCCAGGGCACCGGGTTCGGGTGTGGCTGCAGTGGTGATCGCGGCTGATGACGCTGTCGCAGCGCTCGAGTTCAAGTTGTGCAGCACGATGTTGAGATCCGTAATGGACACCGAGCCGCTATCCGTGAAATCGCCGACCGACCATGTATCGGCGTAACCTGAATAGGTTTGGTTGAGGTTATGGAGAACGACGTTCAGGTCGGATATGTTCACCGTACCGGTACCCAGGGCATCGCCGGGCAGACGCTGCATGACGGCGAATTGACCGGCCGGATCGCTGGTGGAGGTGCCGGAGTAATTCAGCACGGCCCAAACGGTATGGTTTTCGGTGTCGATACCGTAGGTACCGATGGTGGAATCATAGGTGGGGTCGTAGGCTTCATTATTTTCGCCGGCGGAATTGGCCGTGTTGGTGTCGTTAAGGTAGGCGGCTTCATACTGCCCGTTGGCCATTTTCCAAGCCAGCACGGGGCTGAGTGTGCCGTTGGTTACGGATGATGGGTTGTAGCTCATCTGCAGCACATAGCGGTCGGAATTGGTACCGCTGACGGTAGCAACATCACTGATGATGCTGTTGTTTCCTGAGGGGGCGTTGGAAAATTCTACGCCAAGCGTGGTATTGGCTGACGCGGTACCACCAATGAACTGTACCATCGTGGATTGGCTGCCCGGATCCGTTGCAGCCCGCTGAATACTGAAGCCTGCGTAACGTTGGCCCGCAATCACTTCACCGGTATTCGGTGTACCGGCAACTCCGGTAAATCCGCTGACGGTAGCGGTAACGGCGTAGGCCTGAGTGCCGAGATCATTGGCGGAAGCCCCCTGAATCGGATTGCCGCTGGCATCGGTGGGTGCGTTCTCGGCGGTGATTCCGCCGATGGTGGCCTCGTAATGACCATTGAGCAGGTTGCTGAGATTGCCATAATTGAACTCGGCGGCGTTGATCGGCGAGCCTTCATTGACGGCGACGGCCGCATTGGGGGCGGAGACGTCGGCCACGAAGGTGCTGTCGAGATTCCAATTGCCGCTGTAGGCGGTTTTCGATGTGACCAACGTGGGTGAGGATTGGGTGATAATGGCGTTATCGCGCAGACCGATACTTGTTGAACCGACGGCATCATTCGCCGTTGGAGTCGCATCGGCAAGTTGAGCGGTGGAAACCGTACCGGTAACGATGTTCGCCTGGGCATCGGTGAGCTGGGCCGACTGATAGATGTTGGCATCAACATAAATGCTGCCGGTGGGATTTTGAGTGGCGCCTATCGCATTATCGAGTTGAGTGAGATTAAAGTTTGCATTCCCGATGTAATAATTGCTGCCATTGGTTCCAGCGGTTTCATAACTGCCGCCGAACGGTTCATTTCCAGGGACGTAGTAAGTCACCTGACGGGTTTCAACCTGTGTTCCATTAAATGTGGTATTGCTCCCATTGGGGTCTGCGGCCATGGTGAGATAACTGATATCGCCGGTAGGCGCGGCGTTGAGATTTCCCTGGCCGTTGGTGGGGGCGGCGATGGTGGTCGAGCCGTTGAGTTCGACGGTTGTGAAATATTGGCTGCCGTCCACGCTCGGATCAGAACTGGAATAGGCAGAATTGGTGGTGGTGAGTTGGACGGTTTTGGTTATTGAATTCGTCTGTCCATTGGGCAGAATGAGGATATTGCCGAAGTTAACACCGTTACTGCCGCCGACATTGCTGATGGTGCGGTTTTTCACCACATCCTGCGCTTCCACTAAAACATTAATGGGACTCTGACTGGCATTGGACTGATTGGTAATCGTTACGAGCCCGGTTGTGGGACCGGTGATGCTGTTGGATGGACCGAGTGTGGCGCCCGTGGTGTTGAGACCGACACTGATCTGCGTCGAGGTATTGGCTGCGAGCGGCTCGGTACCTACGGCGCCGGTTGCGTCCACCGGTTGTGCGGCCAATCCCGTGTCGGCGGAGAGTGTGGTGACGGCATCAGCCGATTGGCCGATCACGGTGTAGTAGGCCGAATCGTGGCCGCTGGCGGAGGTATTCTGGAGTGTGATATTTTCCGATACATTGGCCCCCTGCACGACACGTGCGAACACAGGTGCCAGGAAATAGCCGGTGGTCGGATCGGTCGTGAGACCGGGAGTTGAAAGCACCGCATCGGAAGGTGGCAAAGTGACGGTTGAGCCGGTGATGGAAAGAGACGGCGCCGTCAGGGGCGGGGTTGCACTGGTGACGGCACTGTTGGGGCCGACATAATCGGCTGAAACCGAGGCATTGCCGGGCGATACGACCAATCGCAGATTTCCAAAACTGTTAACCTGGTTGGTGATGTACTGCGAAAGTGAAGTGGGAATATTGGTGAAGTTGTAGGTGAATTGTTCGCCGGGGCCGCTTTGGCCGTTTACGACCAGTTGGCCGGGCGTGTAATTTTCTGAGCCGAGAAAATAGAGCGAATTGGCCGACTCGGTTCCCAGGGTTGTACCGATCCCTCCGTATGCCCCGGTGCTGCTGAAAGAAGCGGCTGTGCCGCCCGATCCGGCTGATTCGATCGGGGTGTTGACGGTTGAGAGATAAAAATTGACGGGGCCGGGGGCGGCGAAGTATTCGTCGAGATCACTGAGATTGAGCGTCAGGGAACTGACACTTCCCAATGCCGTTCCGGGGGAAAGCCCCAGACCTTGGGTATTAAAATCCATGGTGCTGTAATCGGCGTAGTAGCCACTGGACGATCCCTGAGCGGTAACCCGATTTTGGTCCGTGTTGATGGCCGTCTGCTCGACATTGGCCACGTTGACATTCGATGTCGTAAAGGTTGCCGCATGGAGGGCGGACGCATCAGTGAGTTGACCGATGCCTGCTGCAAAGACCGCCGCAGCAACGCTGCGAGTCAGCAGCTGGCGGATCATCCCTGATGATGGAAAATTTTTTCTCCTGGTAGACATGATTTGGAATACCTCCTCAAATAACCTGATGGGTCGGAACCCCGACCGCACGACCACTTCAAGCCGAGATCGTTTCGGCACCCTCACTCATTTCCTCTGTTCTGGAAGGAGTTTAGTGCGATCGTGTTATTAAACGGCTAGCGAAATTCTAAATTCAGGTGTGACTTTTATTAACATCCGATGCGATCGGAGCTAACGTACAGTTGTATGGATACGTCTCTATTCTTTTCTTCACGCCCCTTAATATTTTTCATTAAAACTTAGCGCGAAGATGTTCAGATTCTTAATGAGCGAGAGCTAGACTCGTAGGGGATGGAGAGGTGGCGAGGTTTCCGCGGCCGGACCGGGCGTGGTATTTCGGACGATCAGGCAGGAGATGACGACCATGGAAAAAGCGTTCTGGAAGGACAGGAGACTGCAGATAGGGCTAATCAGTCTGGCAGGGATTTTCGGCCTGTGGCGGGTCGTCACCGCCCTTTCGCCGTCTGCGGCCCAACAGGCAAGCGAGGATCGAATATTTATTGATTCAACGACGGGAAAAACGTTCCGTGCTCCGGTACACATAGGGGAAACATTTCCGGTCATGTCGCCGTATACCGGCAGAAGGACCGGCTATCCGGTTGCGTGGTCGTGGTGGAGCCGCAGCGGCCGACCTCTAGCCAAGCCACAACCGGTATTAATGAATTCGTGGATCGGAAAATCGGGGCCGACGTTTGCCTCCCTGACGGGCCGGTTGGTTTATCCGATGGAGACCAAGCCGCACCCTGGAGAAAAGCCGCCACCGACCAAACAGGAATATGAACAGGAAGTCATCGCGAACGGCCTGGGAAATCCGCTGCAGAACTGAGGCGACGATCATCCCGGACGGAAAATGCCCGCATGGAGCGGAAACAAGGAAAAGTCGGTGTATTAGTTTGGAAGTTAAGGAACCACTGGACAGGATGACGTGGCATCTGCAACGGAGTGTAACCATGAGGCCAATCAGTATGAAAAACGAACGACTCAGCAGGCACAGTGCGAGATTTTCATATGGCAAAAACGTGAAACAGCCCAACGGTTTCACCTTGATTGAACTGTTGGTGGTGATTTCGATCATCGCCCTGCTTATATCGATCCTGCTTCCGGCGCTGGCGATGGCGAAGAGGGAGGCCCAGACCGTGGCCTGCGCGGCGAATCTGCATTCCATCGGCCAGGCCATGATGGAATATGCAACCTCCTGGCAGGGAGCTATTGCAGGCAGCCCGCTGACCACCGGGATTGGCATGTGGCAAGATGTTATGAAGAGCAGCACGCTGGCGACGGGTAATGTGGACGGCGTGACGCTCCCCATCAGCAATGCTTATTGCCCCAATATCTGCCAGAATTATGACTGGGTGACTCCACTGGCCAACGAGATGGGTCTTCACTATAGACCGACGAATCTTAACGATCCGCAGGGAGCCCTGCTCGCCGACCGTATCGGGCGGATCAAATATGATGTCACCCTGGCGGCATTCACATGCCCCGCGAATCCTTACATCGCTACGCCGGCAACGCCGGGGTTACCCGTTCTGCCGATGCCCTCGTATTGTGCCGCGGGATTGTTTCTGACCGCCTCCCCATCGGTCTGTTCGAATTATGACGCGACGTTCGATCCCGATTACGCAGATGTTCCTGCTTCCTATACCCCGAACATCAACAAAGTGGGCCAGCCGTCAGATAAAATCTTCTGTGCTGACGGAGCCAAGGCCAGCACCACGCTCTACGAGCCCCGACTGGATGATACGGTTGCGACCAATCTGGTCTCCTCACCGGGTCGCGGCGATGGCGGTACCACCGATTTCCCGGATTTTGCCGATGAAGGGGCGTTTTCGTACTACAGCTACGCATGGAACCGTGATAATGCTCCAGGGAATCACAGCAACAAGGATGGAATCACCACGACCGGTTTCGACAACCGGGCCTACGCCTTTCGGCACGGAATTGTCTCCGGTGTGTATCGGTTTAATGCCCTGTTCTTTGACGGGCATGTGCAGACGATGGGCGACCTGCAGGGAGCCAATCCGGGTTATTGGTCGCCGCCGGGAACGGTCATTCCACGAAGTGAGTGTACACAGGATGTGTTAAACACCTATTTCGGCTCTCGGAACGAATATATTTCGCCGTAATTCCGTCCGGACGCGGATGAAGGCACTGAAAAGAGCTTAACGGTTGAGCGATTCGGTCTTTGCGCTTTCACGTTATCGCGTTGTCGGGCGATCCGCCCTGGTTTCCAGATCTGATGGCTTTAATTTCATCCTGCAAGAATGCACGCCGCTGGGGATCGTGAATATGATCTACCATGGATTGAAATAATTCCAAGGCTCGCTGCGCATTGCCCAGATAACGGGCGTATATCAAACCGAGTATCTGTTTAATTTCATCGTTATTTTTCCCGCTGCCGCTTGAACTGAGGAGCAACTCATAAGCTGCGGCGGCCAATTTGAAATCCTTTTCGACCACAAGCTGGTTGGCGACGTCTAAAAGGGTATCACTCGGTAACCGTGCCGCGGGAAATTTTGCCATCAACTCACGATAGGCGGCTGCGGCGGCAGGCATATCATGCTCGCGCCGGTGCTGCTGCACTCTGCTGGACAATTGTGTCATGGCGGGGTCCGCCACCGTAAGGGGCCCGCTGATCTTCGTGACACCGGGCGGAGGCGGAACAGGCTTATTGAAAGGGTTGTATCCGCGGGAGACCATCTGACGGTAGGCGGCGCGGCGCCGCGCACGATTAAGCAGAGAAAGCAGATCGTAATGATCGCGGGGCACCAATCGGAGAAAGAGGATCATCATGCCGACGATAAATCCGGAGAGGTAACCGGTGAGATGCGCCCAGTGGGCAACATCGTCGCTGCGAGTAAAGGCGCCATAGACATCGAAGAGGAATATCTGGGCCAGTACAAACCAGTAACTTGCGACATCAAATACCACGACAAAAAACCAGACACGGATGTTAACCAGCGGACACAATGCGAGAAAAAGCCCCGCCACCGCGGCGATTGATCCCGACGCACCGAGTGTCGGGTTGCCGTGGACCGATGACAAAACCTGCCCACAACCAGCGAGAATTCCACCTGCAAGAAAAAAAAACAGATAGGCCAGATGACCGAGACGATCATTAACCTGATTGCCGAAAACCCAGAGAAAGATCATGTTGCCCAAGATGTGCATGAAATTGGCGTGCAGAAAGATGTAGGTGATGAACTGAACCAGTTCCAGATGCCGCGGATTGAGCATGAATCTGGCCCAACCGTTTGCCAGACCGTAGGGATGAGCCGGTGAGGTTGCCCGATGGCTGATAAGGTAGATTACCACGCACGTGGCAATGAGAAAGTAGTTCATCAGCGGAGTGCGCCGCTGCGGCGCGTCGGTTCCAAGTGGTATCATCCATGCCTCAATTCAGGACGCCAATTATCTTTATTATTCGGGCGAAAAGCATAACGGTCAAACCGCACGGCAATGAGGTGGTGTGTTATACTCAAATCAAGGTTGAAGATCGCAGGGCGCCTGTAACTCACTTTGGAGAATACCGCATGGCCGGAATCAACGTACTGGTGTGGAATGAGGGACGACAGAAAAACTCGGACGCCGCCATCAAACGCATTTATCCACGCGGAATTCACGGCGCCATCGTTGATGCGCTGAGCCGGGATGAATTGATTAGAGCCGAATCCGCCACCCTTGAAGACCCGGAACATGGGCTCCCGCAATCGCGCCTGGATCAGACAGACGTACTGATCTGGTGGGGACATCAAGCGCACGATATGGTTCGAGACGAAGTTGTGGATCGCGTTTATAAGCGTGTGCTCGCTGGCATGGGGCTGATTGTTCTTCATTCGGGCCACTTTTCAAAGATATTCAAACGCTTGATGGGGACCAGTTGCGACCTGAAATGGCGGGAAGCCCATGATCGCGAGGTGTTGTGGGTCACGACACCGGGGCACCCGATCGTCGATGGAATTGCTGATCATTTCGTGCTGGAGCAGGAGGAGATGTATGGCGAACACTTTGACATCCCGGAACCTGACGAGACGGTGCTTATCAGTTGGTTCAGCGGCGGCGAAGTTTTTCGCAGTGGTGTTACCTATCGCCGCGGAATGGGACGGATATTTTACTTCCGCCCCGGCCATGAAACCTTTCCGACCTATCATCATGCCGATGTTCAAAAGATTATCACCAACGCGGTGCACTGGGCCGCACCGGTTCATGCCAGCCCATCGCAATATGGCCATCGCCCAGCAGCGCGAATCTGATCGATGTCATGGCGAGATATTGCCATCGTGAGCCGGGGAATCCGCCGGTGCAGATGGAGTTGCAGCCACCGTCGATGATGGTTCCGAGGCGATTTTTTTTTCGGCGACAGCCGGATTGACGCCACGAGCGGCATCTTCTCCAGTTACGGTATAGGCTTTGATTTTGGCCATTTCGGCCTCCGGAACCCGGCGTCTGATCACCCAAGCCAGAAAAATCAGACCAACAAGCAGCATCGGCACAGAATAGATGACGCCCAAGCTGATGAGATGACCGAAGATCATGCGTGGCTGATCGCCATCGCGGAACTGTTCGCCGATGATCCGCATGATGGGATATCCGACAGCAAACGCTGCGGACGCTATGCCCGGCTTTTTCCATTTCCGTCCGACCGTGTAGCAGATGATGAAAAGAAGGAGGCCTTCGGTGGTGGCTTCCACCAATTGGGAGGGAATGCGTGGTGGCAGAATCTGACGCAGCAGATTGACAACATAAGGGTGATTCTCGCGCGAGAGATTCACAATCTCCATTCGCGGATTAACCTGCAGGGCGTGCAGAATTGACGGCCGGTTGGAAAAATGGGCGGCAACTCTGTCAATCAGATTATGCACTTGGGCGGGTGATATCGTGCGCTCCAGCTTTGTTTGCGGTGGATATATGAGCTCGGTCGGAAATTGAACCGCCCACGGATTGTGCCAGACGTGGCCGTAAAGTTCACCGTTGATGAAATTGGCAATTCTGCCGAAAAACAGCCCGATGGGGGCGACCATGGCGCTGCAGTCCATAAGATTGAGAAATGAATAGCCGTTACGTCGGGCAAATATCCAAGTGGCGACAAAGACTCCAACTATACCTCCGTGCGCTGCCATTCCCCCGTATTGCACTTTCAAGAGCCCCCAATAGGGGAAGGGCGGCGAAAAATTGGTAAACATATGCGGGCGGTAAAGGATGGCCTCGCCAAGACGACCACCGACGAGAACACCAAAAATGGCCACAAAAATGACGTAATCGGGAAGGCGGCTTCTGGGCATGGCCATGCGCCCGGTTTTAATGAAGCGCGACATGAGAAAATAAGCGATGACAAACCCGGTCAGATAGGCCGTGCCGTACCAGCGTATGCCCCACGCGGAATGACCGAACTGAATAATGTAGGGATTAAGGGTTTCAATGAAATACGCAATCAGCAAAAAGCGTTACCTCCGAGAGTTAACTATCACCCACACTTTACCGTAAAAACAAAGTTCCTTACACTGCATCGCCTGCCGGGCATTGATGCTTACGGCTGGATGTGTTGTGGAGTTTTCTACGAAGTGAGTAATTTTCAAAAAACGCAGCGGCTTGAGGCGCTCCCCCCCTACCTGTTTATCGAAATTGACAAGAAAAAACGTGCCCTGATGCAGGCGGGTAAAGATGTGATCAATCTGGGCGTCGGCGATCCGGATCTGCCGACGCATAAGTTCATCATCGATGAGATGGCCAAGGCGATCTATGATCCGAAAAATCATCGCTATCCATTTGATGAGGGGGTCCCTGCCTACCGCAAAGCTGCCGCTGAATTTATGAAGCGTCGTTTTGGTGTAACGGCCGACGCCGATACGCAGATTCTCACAACGATTGGATCAAAGGATGGAATAAGTCATATTCCCCTGGCGGTGGTCAATCCCGGCGATGTGGTACTGGTGCCGCAGCCCGGCTATCCCGTGTACAACAGCGGAGCCATATTCGCTGGTGGCCGGGTCTATATCATGCCGCTGGAGGGCAAAAATAACTTTCTCCCGGATATGGATGCCATACCCGAGGATATCCGTCGCCAGACGAAACTGTTGTGGCTGAACTATCCCAACAACCCGACCGCCGCGTCGGCCCCGCTGAGCTTTTATCAACACGCGGTGGACATGGCACGCCGATACGGGTGGATCATTGCCAGCGATCTGGCGTACGGGGAAGTTTATTTTGAAGAACCGCCGCCGAGCATTCTGCAGGTTCCTGGCGCCATGGACGTGGCCGTGGAATTTCATTCACTGTCGAAAAGCTTCAACATGACGGGCTGGCGTCTCGGCTGGGCGGTGGGTAACGCGGCAGTGATTGCGGCACTGGCGCAGGTGAAAGGGAACATGGACAGCGGTCAGTTCAATGCCATTCAAGTTGCCGGCACAGCCGCCCTGACACACTACGACCATCCGGACGTGAAGAAGCAGATGGAAATTTATCGTCGCCGGCGCGATGTCCTCTGCGATGGGCTGAGAAAGCTGGGTTGGAATCTGGCAAAGCCGACGGCCGGATTCTTCTGCTGGGCCCAAACGCCCGGGGGCAGAAAATCCATGGAGGTTTGCGGTCGTCTGCTGGAAGAGGCGCATGTCGTGACCGTTCCGGGTGGCGGATTCGGCCCTGCTGGAGAGGGCTACCTGCGCATGGCCCTTACAGTAGATGAAGCCCGCCTCGCCGAAGCCGTTGAACGTATCGGCAGGTTAACGCTTTGATGCGCAGGCAAAATCGGCTGGATAAAAAATGTGGATGGCGAGGTTAAATGAGTCGGCAGGCCGGTAAAACCTATTTTTTTGTCGTGCTGCTGATCGGGCTGGTCATCACGCTTTCTGCGGCATGGCAGGCGCGGATGCGCATCATCCACAAGGAACAGACTCACAGTACCAAACAGGTTAATGATTTTGACCGCTGGATGACGATGGTGCCGGAGTTTCTGCACCAGCATATCGCCTACACCAGCGATTCGTTCCCGACGCCCCCCGTGACCCTGGTTATTTTCGCCCCGTTCACGTGGCTCTCGCCCGCCAACGCACAATTCGCATGGGTCTGCTGCAAACTGATTTTCTGCTGCATCATCTTTT
>JAJZNY010000393.1 GCA_021852245.1 Planctomycetota bacterium
CCTGCGCTACGCTCCAGCCGCGGCAGTGGAGGATTTACCACGTGATTCAAATTCCGCAGAGGTTGAGCATGCCATCTGAACATTCAATCTTTGAAAAGCACCATTCGAAGCCTGAACTGCTGATCATCGGCGATTCGATAACACTCGGCGTGGCGGATATGCGAGGCGCCGATGTCATCTCGTATGTGGAACCCACCTACGTGGATATCCTCCGCGATCGCTTTCCACACCTCATCGTGAAGGTGGATGCCGATCTGCATCGATCCACCATCGGCGGCCTGCGATCTCTGCGTCCGCTTCTGGAAGCCCACCGCCCGCAGTTTACCCTGCTGATGCTCGGCGGAAATGACGCCGATCCGGACTGGAAACGCTTTGTCGTGAGCAACGGCCGTGTGGCACGGAGCCGCATCGAAATCTCGCGCTATGTCGAAAATCTTCGATCCATGGCGGAAATGGTTCGATCCACCGGCGGGATTCCCATTTTGACCGACATGCCCAATCAATATCTGGCACGTCGCACCAGGGTGCTTTCAGAATTGGCGGGGCGCGACCTGGCACCGCTGATCGAAGCCGGCGGCGGAGAAAAATTCTGCAATGAAGTATTGGAAAAATATCGGGAAGCGGCCGCCGCTCTGGCCGCTCAGCTCGGTGTCCCCTTCGCCCCCTACGGACATCGGCTCGCCCGGCACCCGCTTGATCAGGTCGTCGGCCCCGATGGGGTCCATCCCAGCCGACTGGCTCATACCATCATCGCCGAGCAGATCATCGCCGTTCTGGAACCGACGCTCGCCGGTTCTCTGCCGGCCGTTTCGGGTTCCCCTGCGTGATTCAACCCATGCGAAAAAAATGGCTGCTGGTCATCGGCCTGCTGCTGGCTGTCGGTCTGGACACCGCCGTGCAGTTATGCTGGAAGGCCGCCGTCCCGCGGCAGGCAACTCCCGCAGGGGTGATTTTCGCCACCCTGGCCAACCCGTGGTTTTGGGCCGTACCGATCATGATGCTCTGTCAATTGTTCAACTGGATGGGGGTGCTGAGTATTGCAGATGTCAGCCTGGCGCAGCCCATTACCGCGTTGGGATATGTTACGGTCGCGGCCATATCGTATGTTCTCTGGCACGAAACGCTCACCGGTGTGCAGGTGCTGGGTATCGGCTGCATCCTGATCGGCGTGCTGCTGGTGAGCCGCACCCATCGCTCCGAGGCACATCCATGAATCTCATCGGGATCGCAGCATTAATAACTGCCGTCGGGCTGGAAGTGTGCGGCCAGCTCTGCATGAAGCGGGCGATGCGCGATCCGCTCCACGGACTTCGCAGTGCGCTGCACCGCCTCCGCACCAGTCCATGGCTGCAGGTGGGAATTGCAGCCTTCATTACCGAGGCCGTCTTCTGGACCTGGACCCTCTATCTGCTTCCTCTGAATATCGCTTTTCCCATGGGGTCATTATGCTTTGCGGGTGTTGCGCTCGGGGCAGCCTGCTTCCTGCATGAGCCGATTTCCCGGGGAAGGTGGCTTGGAATTGCGATGATCCTCGTGGGGGTGGGGTTACTGGGTGCCGGATGATGAACGCCGCAGCCGACGACATCTCAACCTTGGAAGATATTCCTTCCGCAGAACGCCAGCAGTTGGATGCGCTTCTCGGCCGAAGCAGCCGCGATTTGAAAGTCTGGCTGGTGCACGACTGGCTCACCGGTATGCGCGGCGGTGAGAAAGTCCTTCTGGAACTGGTGCGGCTTTTTCCGTCGGCACGGATCGCCACTCTTTTTCATGTGCCCGGATCCATTCACCCCGCCATTGAATCCCGCATACGCAGTGTTTCCTGGCTACAGAAAATACCCGCGATTGAAAAACGTTACCGATCGCTTTTGCCGCTGATGCCGCTGGCGATTCAATCGGTCCGAATTGATTCCGCGGAATTGGTTCTGAGCACCAGCCACTGCGTGGCGAAGAACATCCGCACCCGATCACCCCACCTCTGCCACTGTTTCACCCCCATGCGTTACATCTGGGATATGCAGGACGCATATCTTCAATCACGCGGCACGGCGGTCCGCATCGCTCTGCGCGGGCTTACGCCGTGGCTGCGGTATATGGATTGCCGTGGGCACCGCAGTGTGAATCAGTTTGTGGGCACGTGCCGCAATGTTTGTCAGCGTATCGAGCGTATTTATCGGCGTCCGAGTCTGATCGTTCATTCCCCCATCGATGAGACCTATTTCATGCCCGCGGACAATTCCAGTCGCGACTTTTTTCTCGTCGTCTCGGCGCTGGTAGAATATAAACGAATCGATCTGGCGGTGGAATTTTTCAGTCGGCTCAATGCCCGTGATCGCGAGCGTTTGGGCAGGCTGGTAGTCATCGGCACGGGGCCGGATATGAACCGCTTGCAGGAAATTGCCGCCCGGTCGCCCGGAAATGTCGAATTCAAGGGGTGGCAGGATGATGCGGCCGTGCGCTGGCATTACCAGAACGCCCGCGCCCTTATTTTTCCCGGCGAGGAAGATTTCGGCCTGGTGCCGATCGAGGCGATGGCCTGCGGCCGGCCGGTGATCGCCTTCGGCAAGGGGGGGATTCTTGAAACTGCGGTTCCCCTCGGTGATGGCACCGCCGACGCCAAGGCTGCTACCGCCATATTCTTTGAACACCAGACTCTCGAATCTTTTCAGGCTGCTGTGGATAAATTCCTGGCTCGTGAGCAGGAGTTCAACCCGCAGGCGCTGCACGCCCGGGCGATGCAATTCGGTCGCCCGCATTTTCGATCCCGTATTGCGGCGATTGCCGGTGCCGTGATGAACGGCAAGACCGATATGACAGAGGCGGATGTGCCCGCCTGTGGCATGTGAGACCATTTTCTTTTAGTATCGTATCCCGCTGGGCGGGCGGTTTTATTGTGTCATGCCCGCGCCAATAGCAACGGGAGAAACGCGATTTGTATAGCACCGGCAATATAGTCTCGTTGCATTTGAGGCCGGACAGTAGAAGCAGAAAGGATAGACCAAAATGTCGCAACCGCCGATGAGGATCAGCAAACCCGTGAATCGACTCGTCACGGAAAATCCGAAAATTGGAATTCGCCCCACCATCGACGGCCGTCGGGACGGGGTGCGTGAATCACTTGAAAAACAGACGATGGCCATGGCACGCAGCGTCGCGGCTCTGCTGACCCAGCATCTGCGCCATGCGGACGGCACTCCGGTGGAGTGCGTGATCGCCGAGAGCACCATCGGTGGAATTGCGGAAGCGGCCCGTTGTGAGCAGCAGTTTACCGTTGCGGGGGTCGGGGTGAGTATCACCGTCACTCCCTGCTGGTGTTACGGGTCCGAGACGATGGATATGAACCCTCTTCTGCCCAAGGCCGTGTGGGGATTTAACGGCACTCAGCGACCGGGGGCCGTATACCTTGCAGCACTGGGCGCCGGCCACAGTCAGAAGGGGCTGCCGATATTTAATATCTATGGCCGCGATGTGCAGGAACCCGACGATACGACCATCCCCGCCGATGTTCAGCGAAAACTCCTCGATTTTGCCGCCGCAGGCCTCTCGGCCGCGTCGATGCGGGGCAGGTCCTACTGCGCCATCGGGGGCGTATCGATGGGAATCGCCGGCTCGGCCGTGGATGAGGCCTTTTTCAACGCTTATCTCGGCATGCGGGTAATGAGCGTGGATATGGTGGAACTCTCTCGCCGCATTGAACGGGGCATTTTTGATGCCGGAGAATTTGACCGGGCCATGAAATGGGTCGAGGAACATTGCCGGATGGGGCTCGACGCCAACGCCGCTTCCCGAAGGCGCAGCCGGGCACAGAAAAATCGCGAACTCCAGTGGGCGGTAAAAATGACATTGATTGTTCGCGATCTGATGATCGGAAATCCGCAGCTTACCAAACTCGGCTTCGCTGAAGAGGCCATGGGGCACAACGCCATCGCCGCCGGATTCCAGGGCCAGCGGCAATGGACCGATCATTACCCCAACGGAGATTTTCTCGAATCCATCCTCAATTCATCTTTCGACTGGAACGGCATACGGCAGCCTTTTATCGTCGCCACCGAAAATGATTCCCTCAACGGCGCCGTCATGCTGATGGGGCATCTTCTCACCGGTTCGGCGCAGATATTCGCCGATGTCCGTACCTACTGGAGCCCCGAGGCCGTTCACCGCGTAACCGGCCATCAACTCGACGGTGTGGCTCAGGGCGGCATCCTGCACCTGATCAACAGCGGCTCCGCTGCGCTTGACGGTACCGGCTGCGCCGCAATCGGCGAAACACCCATGATAAAACCATGGTGGGAAATGACGCGTCGCGATGCAGCCGCTTGTCTGGCCGCTGCCGAGTGGTGCCCGGCGATTTATGAATATTTCAGGGGCGGTGGATTCTCACTCCGCTACCGCACCCGTGGCGGTATGCCGGTGACAGCCTCCCGCATCAACCTGATTCGTGGCTTGGGCCCGGCTTTGCAGATCGCCGAAGGGTACACCGTCGATCTTCCGCCGGAGGTGCACCATACCCTCGATCAGCGTACCAACCCCACCTGGCCCACCACCTGGTTCGCACCCCGCTGCACCGGGCGTGGGGCATTTACTGATGTCTACACGGTGATGAACAGTTGGGGCGCCAATCACTGCAATCTGACCTATGGACACATCGGCGATCGGCTTATCACACTCGCTTCCATGCTGCGGATCCCGGTGTATATGCACAACGTCCCGCCGGAAAAAATCTTCCGTCCCGGAGCGTGGCTGGCATTCGGCGCTGATGAACCGCAGGCTGCGGATATCGCCGCATGTCGCAATTTTGGGCCGCTTTACGGTATGTATTGATCGGTTGTCGGGATTTCAAACAGGGTTCAAGCCGTGGAAACTCTGTATCCGCATACCCCATCAACGCGCCGAACCGCCGAGTTGCATCAGGTCTGAGTTTGGCGGAAGATACCGTCTGAGTTTGCCCTCTCGCGCGGATTCGGGAGGGAATACTGGTGTTATGGAAATGCGCAGGTTCATGCGCGGGAATTCAAGAAAGGTTGTGCCCATGCCGGGAGTTAAATACCGTAGCCGAGTATTTTTCGCTTTGCTGATCGGCCTGACGATGTGCGGAACCGCGGGGGCGGACATCAATGGTTTCACAAATACCGCTCATGCTAATTTTTTCCATGAAAAGCAGCCGGAAATCGTTCAGGGCGGCATCACTCTGACCCAAGGCAGACCCCATCAGGCGGCGAGTATTTTCTGCCGGAAACGTCAGAACATTCGGGCATTTGAGGCGGGCTTTACCTATCAGGCCAAGCCCGGTAGGGCCGGCATGCCGGCCGATGGATTGGCATTGGTGTTTCAAAATGATCCGCGCGGAGTCAAGGCACTGGGCGGCGATGGAGGTGCTCTGGGTTATGGCGCTCCGCGCTCCGCTGGTGAGAGAGGCTTGTCCCCGATTATGCACAGCGCCGCAGTTGAATTTAATATCTTCGCTCATACTGGTATTGGAGTGTGTGTTCATACACAGGGGGTCACCGGCCTTTATGAAAAGATCTCGCCGGTAAACCTCAGCAGCGGTGATCCGATTCGTGTGACCATTCACTATAACGGCGTCTTTATCAGCGAAGCATTCAAAGACCTCAAAACCGGTCAGACCTTTTCCACCCGCCAACTTGTCGATATACCCGGAGCCGTTGGCGGAAATCGGGCCTATGTTGGCTTCACGGCTGCCAGCGGTGACGGGGCGGAAATTCAACGGGTGAGCAATTTCTATTTTGTCGGTGAATCGCCGGTTCCCTGGCGGCACTCGCCCCCGGTTGATTTTGTCCAGCCGCTGCTGGGCACGGGCAGCGGTCCCGGATACAGCATTAATCTCTTTCCCGGACCGTCCATGCCCTTCGGCATGGTGCAACTCAGCCCCAACACCCAACCTTCTGCCTATGGCTATCACAGCTTTCAATCTCACATCCTCGGGTTTTCCATGACGCATATGAGCGGCCCGGGGTGTGCGAACGATGGCGATATATTTTTCACCGCGACCACCGGCAAGGTGCATACGAGAATTAAAAATTTTGAATCCCGCTATTCTCACTCCCATGAGCGAGCTGCCGCCGGCTATTACCGGGTGGACCTTCTCCGCTGGGGCGTCCGCGCGGCCCTGACGGCGACGACACGCTGCGGATTGGCTCAGTTCACTTTTCCCGGAGGACGCCGCGCCAATGTGCTCGTGCCCATCAGCGAAACACTCAACTACACCCATGCATCGCATGTGCATGTGGTCGGAAATGACGAGATCACCGGTTTCGATGCCAATCACTGCTTCTGCGGCAACAGTCAGGTATACCGGGTTTATTTTGTCATGAAGTTTTCCCAGCCGTTCAAATCCTTCGGTACCTGGTCCGGGCCCGGCAGCGGTATGAACGGCCACGGTATTCTTCACTCCGGCACCCGCATCGCCACGCAGGTTGATCATCATCAATGGATCGGAGCCTATGTCTCGTGGCCCGCTTCCAATGTCCAGCGCGTGATCACGGCCAAGATCGGTATCTCATACGTCAGCTTGGCTGATGCGAAGGAAAATCTCAAGGCGGAAGTGGGCGACCGTAGTTTTAATACTGTGCGACTGGCGGCTCTGGCCCGCTGGAACAAGGCTCTTTCGGTCATCCAGGTGCATGGTGGTACCAGAGCCCACAGAATAGAATTTTACACCGCGCTTTACCATTCCATGCTGATGCCCAATACGGCCAGTGATGTCAATGGCAAATACATGGGGTTTGATGATCGCGTTCACCGCATGCCGTCAGGCCATGTGGATTACATGGATTACAGCGGCTGGGATATCTATCGCAGCCAGATGCCTCTTCTCGGACTCATCGCACCGAGCCGCACGGCCGACATATGTCAGTCCATCGTCCTGATGTACAAGCAAGGGGGGTGGATCGGGCGCTGGCCGCAAACTCATTACTATACCAATGTCATGTGCGGCAGCCCGTTGACCACCGTCATGTGCCAGGCGTGGGACGAAGGAATTCACGGATTCGATATTCGCGCTGTATGGCCCGGTATGGTGAAGGATGCTACTGAAGCTCCGCCTCCGGGTAAACCGTATGCGGGTGAAGCCGGCATCCAATGGATCAATAAACTCCACTATGTGCCGGACAACTATGTGTCTTACGGATCGGTATCGCAGATACAGGAAGATTGCATTGCGTACGCCGCGATTTACCACCTGGCCAAGCGGCTTGGAAAACCCACCGCCCGCCATTTCTTCTTGAAACGCTCGCTCTACTACCGGAATGTCTTCGACCCGGCGGATCGTGTGTTTCGGCCGCGACTTTCCAACGGAAAATGGCTCCAGCCCTTCAATCGCAACCAATACCATGGTTTCGTTGAAAATTCCTGCTGGGACTATCAATGGCTCGAACCGTGCGATATGGCGTGGGTGATTCATGCCGTCGGGCGGGATCGGTTTAACCGGCGACTGGAAAAATTCTTCAGCTATCAACAGCCTAACTGGTATGCGCTTTATTACAATCCCTACAACGAGCCCGACCTCGAAGCGCCATTCGAATTTGACTTCTCGGGCAAACCCTGGCAAACGCAGCGGGTTGTCCGCAAAATCCTGCGGCAGAATTATAACTTGTCGTATGACGGCGTACCGGGCAATGACGATTGCGGCGAGATGTCATCGTGGGCGGTCATGAGCATGATGGGGCTTTACATGGTAGACCCCGGCAAGCCGGTGATGGAACTTAACAGCCCCCTCTTCCGCAGCATCGTCATCCACCTTGCCGCCCCCTACACCGGCAAAGAGATTGTGATTCGCACCAATAGCCATCCGTTCGCCAAGCCGTACATTCATGGCTTGACGATCAATGGACATCGGTGGAATAAGACTTATGTGCCGGTCAAAACGCTTACCAATGGCGCCACGCTGATCTATCACCTTGGACGTAAGCCCGATCATCATTGGGCCGCATCGCCTGAAGATGCACCGCCGTCCATCACCGGCAGGTAGGGTTGCTCAAACCAGATAAAACGGCGAAAGTGTACGCCGTTGGTGCGATGGCGTCATCGCGCCGGATGGCGGAAGGTGTGTTCGATTGGCGGCTGAAACTCCCAATACAACCGGTGCTTTCGGCTATCTGAACCGAATCGAACGCATCGGCCTGGTGGCACTGCTTCTGGGCGTGATCATCTTCGGTGTGGTGACGGAAGTGCGATCAGCATTTCTGAAACGCCGCATGACGGATGTGGATACCTATTTCCGCGCCGCCTGGGCCGTCCGCGTGCACAAAGACCCGTACAACGTCACCGACACCAACGGTTGGCACTATAACTATCCGCCGCTGCTAGCAGTCGCCCTCTGGCCGCTCGCCGATGCCCCGGCCGGACATTCCCGCGCCGGTCTGCTTCCCTATGCGGTGAGCGTCGGCATCTGGTATGTGATCAGTATCGTGGTGATCTGGCTCGGGGTGTGCTTTATTGCGCACGCATTTGAGGCGAGCAGCTCTGATCCCATGGTTCGGTCGCAAAAGCGATATTGCCGCCGCTGGTGGGCACTTCGCATCTTACCAATTCTGGTCTGCATGCCGGCGCTGGGCCGGGCATTGGCCCGGGGGCAGATCAATTGCGTACTCCTGATGCTTTTTTGTCTCGCCGGCGCCGCTCTGACTTGGCGCAAGCAAATTGCCGCCGGATTCTGGCTGGGACTCACTGCCGCCATCAAGGTGTTTCCCGCGTTTTTATTGTTGTATGCCTTCTGGCGCATGCGGTTTCGGATGCTGGTGGGGGCAGCGACGGCACTTCTTCTGGGGGTCATCGTCATTCCGGCATTAGTGATGGGGCCACACCACGCCTACACGGCCGAATCCCGCTTCATGCAGGTGGTCATCGAGCCGGCGCTGGGGCTGAATCACAATACATCCCGTGATCGGGAACTGCTGGATGTCAACAAGACCGATTCGAACTCCTTCGAGGCGATGATCGACCACACCGTCAACATTGGCCACCCCGCTCCGCCACCCGCCCCGTGGATGAAAATTGCCCATTGGTCAATCAGTGCCTTGTGCGTGCTCATCACGCTCTGGGTGGAATTCAAAACCCGTCAGCATCATCCGCTGCATCGAAACTTATTCCTCGGCGCCCTAATTACCATCATGATGCCGATCGTCCCCATCTGCCACCCGCATTATTATTGCATGGTCCTGCCGCTGGTCACGACCATGCTGGCCGTCCGATGGGAAAAAGATCAGAAATTGCCAATTGGCTGGGGATTGGGCTTGGTGCTCCTTTTTTTCGCGGCGTCGCACATTCTCACCGTTCTGCCGCCGCCGTTTTATATTCTGCGCGGCTTGGGGCTGGTGACCTACGCGGCATTGGTACTCTGGGCTGCGGCACTGGTGATGATGTGGAAACTGCCGCGATGGGTGCCCGTCGCCGCCCCCGCCCATGCGGCCGGTTAAGATTCGCACTATTCGAGGCAACGGCGGGCTCGCAGCAGATCGCATGTGAAACACCCCACCGAAATTAGATTTTTGCAAGCGGGCGGGAGCGCCGTGAGCGAAAATATCCACCTATCTGTAAATCTTTTTGGGCGTTGCCGCCGTCATCCTCTGCATACCCCTGCGGTTAGTATCTTTTTCACTACGGTGGCCGCCGGTGGGGTGAATCCATCGGCTTGAATTCAGATGATCGCATCCGGTGGCTGCTCGCCCCTGAGATCAGCAGAAGGCGGAGAGGAGCAGGCAGTTGGCACCGGGCGACAGCCGGGGCGCGGCGGATCGTTTCTTTGTGTCGGTGAAAATGGCGTTTCTGCTGCAGATCGGAGGCCATCCGTTCGGTCGCAGCGGGCAGGGGCATCTGTCTGACGGGGAACCGGCAACCCGAGTATGATGTGAAAGAGAACACCTTGCGCGGAGTGAATGATGAATGTCAGTCTGGTGCTGCTGCCGAGCGATGCTGATGTCGATACCATGCGGGAAAGCCAGGTGGTGGTATTTGATGTCCTTCGTGCCACGAGCACGATAACAACGGCGATCGCGGCGGGCGCCGAGCAGATTCGCTTTTTTGCTGCCCCCGATGCGGCTTTGGCCACCCGCCGGGAATATCCGCACGCCCTGCTCTGCGGCGAAAAGGGGTGCCTCAAGATTCCCGGCTTTGACTTGGGTAATTCACCCCTGGAATTCCGCCCCGAGGTCGTGCGTGGGCGGGTCATCCTGATGACCACAACCAACGGCACCAAAGCGATTCATGCGGCGAAAAACGCCCGACACCTCTTTGCCGGTTCGCTGCTCAATGCCCGCGCCACGGCCGAAGCACTGGTGCGCAACCCGGAGGATATTGTGCTGTTATGTGCCGGAACGGATAACCACCCCGCGATGGAAGATATTCTCGGTGCCGGTGCGGTGATCAATGAATTGCAGAAGCTTGCGTTGGCAACCCCGATGAAGGCCACAGATCTGGCCATGACGGCCTGTTTTGCCTTTCGCCAGGCTGCGGCGGATCTGCAGTCCGCGTTAAGTAAGGCACAGGGCGGGCGAAATCTGATTGCTGCCGGACTCTCTGGCGATATCGTTCATTGCAGTCGGCTCAACGGCCTGCCGAGTGTGGTGCGGATTGCGGGCGATCAGCTTGCCACCGTGCCGAGGGCGTAGCCAAAACGCGGCGGCAGCTTTGGCCTCAAGAGCCTGGCTCGCGTTTACATCGGCCACCTGTGGTGAATTCGGCGGCCGAGGCGGAAATCAGGTGTCAGTGCTTGTGGCCCAGCGCCGTGTTGCGTTAATATCACATGTGGGACAGGATGGGCTAAAGAACAGGCTGTTTTTTACTGAGGTACCGCATGGCTTCGAACAAGAAAAAAGATGCGGCGGCCCTGTAC
>JAJZNY010000276.1 GCA_021852245.1 Planctomycetota bacterium
GACGTTGGCAAACATGCGCTTATCCACCCGCACCTGGATCATCGGACTGGCATCGGCGTAGAACGTGGAATTTGATCCACCTTTATTGATGAACTGCGTATTGATGTCGCCGGCGATCAGGACGTGGACATTCTTGGATTCCAAGGCGTCGATACGACCGGATTCCCGGTTCATGCGACGAATCAAACGCCGGATTCGCTCGTGGATCCGCTTCTGCTCGGCTGCAAAATCGGCGGGCGATGATTTTGACGTCTCCGCTTTGAGCTTTTCCTTCAGCTTTAACTGTTCCTTCTGCATGGCACGCATGGCTTTGGCCATCTGCTGCATCTGCGATTCCAGCTTCTGATATTTCTTGTTCAGTTGCTGATAGCTTTGAGAATTTTGAACACCGTTCGAGCCTTGAGCGTGTACCCACGAGGCGGGTGTAGCGGCCAACCCCATCGCGAGTGCCATCACCGCCAGCCGCCTCCGGCGCGCCCGCTCGGTAATGGTTCGACCTGTCGATTGAAACTTCATGGCTTGAACCTCCTCAAGAAGTTGCTACCCGCCGTCCATCGGCAAAGCAGCTCACATCAAGCGCCCGCAGTCACGTTGGCGGCGGGTGATGGACTAAAGCTCATGCGAAGCATCCCACACGGCATGGAAATTCGCCTCAGATATGTTCCGTAATTTGTCGTAGGGAATTTACTTATTCCACAGGTGTGAGAAACTCTGAGTTGATACCGACCCATTGCTACTGCGACGGATCGGGGAAAAGAAAAAAGGCGAGCCCGAACAAACAGGCTCGCCTCCGATTTGCAATCACTCCGACGCCTAATCTGAGCGTCTCAATTAAGAATTCCACCCTTGGGTAACGTCAGGATTTAGGCTTAAATGCCGACGCCATGTAGTCGATCACCTGCCACCGTTTATGGCGACTGAGCTTATCGCGAAATGCCGGCATCGGAGATTTGCCATTGCTGAGCTTCCAAAATATGGCGCCTTCACCCTGTTTCCAGAATGAAGCTTTTTGGAAGTCTGCCGGTTTGACGCTCAAAAATGCCCCGGCGGTGCCATTGCCATTGCCGTGTACGCCGTGACACATCACACAATTAGTATTGAAAATAGCTTTCCCAGCGGCGATGTTGGCAGCCGTCATCTTCGTGGGGTTCTTAATTTTGTCGGCCCGTTTGGGGGCCTTCCATTTGGATTCACTGATGGTCGCGTGACGGGTGTCCGTGTGGGCCAGTGCCAATGAACCCGCCGTCAGCAATCCAGCCATTGTCAGAGCCACCGCCAGCGCCTTCCGTTCAGCCGAATAACGTTTAACCATACGATACACTCCTGAAAAATTCGCAGCTTTTAATAGCGCGACCTCAACATCACTTTGCCCATGGTCCTGAGTGTACCGACCTCTGCGGTAAATTCAACATCTGCTGCGTGATGCCCATCCACGCCTTGCAGCATAACGACAATTCCGCACCTGCTCGGCGAAGCGAATACGCCGCTTTAACATAGGGAAAATCACTATTTCGCAGCAAAGTGCGTTGTGCGATAAGCATTCGATTTCTATGCTGATTCGTGTCATTAAGGAGGTTTCCATGCCCCGTACGGCGGTATCCCAATCTGGGAATTTTTCTTACACCAGCGAAGACTTTGCGCACTCCCCCCTGATTCTTTTTTACGAGATCACCCGTGCGTGCAATCTTCGCTGCCGACATTGCCGAGCCGTTGCGCAGCCGCATCGGGACCCGCGGGAACTTACGGCCGAAAAATCCAAAGAATTGGTCATTGAGGCCGCCAAATTTCCCAAGCCTCCCATGATCGTGCTCACGGGAGGTGATCCGATCAAGCGACCGGATATTTTTGAATTGATCCATTTCGCCGTTGCGCAGGGGATACGCATCGCGCTGACTCCGGCGGCCACACGGTTGATGAATCCGCAGGTGGTGGAACAACTCAAAGCATCCGGTCTGCATCGCCTCGCTATCAGCCTCGATGCTGCCGATGCATTGACGCACGATCAATTCCGGGGCGTACCGGGTAGTTTCGGCCGTACCGTTGATATTATGCGTTGGGCCGGCGAATGCGGACTGCCGTTTCAGGTTAATACCACCGTGACTGCAGCCAATGCACACCAACTGGAATCGATTCATCAATTGCTCAGGGATTATCATCCCGTGCTCTGGTCGGTATTTTTTCTTATACCGACGGGGCGGGCGGCGAACATGCCGAGGGTTTCGGCGCAGGAGGCTGAAGACATATTCGCAACTCTGCTCCGGTTGAGCCGAAACGGACCATTTGCCATTAAAACCACCGAAGCACCCCACTACCGGCGATTTCTTCTGCAGCAGATGGAAAATCAGTCTTCAGCAGGCATCCGGAAATTACCCGGTAATCTGATCGGCACCAACGACGGCCGCGGTGTGATGTTTGTAAGCCACATCGGGGAGATTTTTCCCAGCGGTTTTCTTCCGATTGAATGCGGTATCTTTCCCCGTGATTCCATCATTGATGTCTATCAGAGCAGCGAGTTATTCCAATCGCTGCGCAACCCCGATGCACTGCGTGGCAAGTGCGGGCAGTGTAACTATCGGTATGTTTGCGGTGGCAGCCGGGCGAGGGCGTTTGGTGTCACGGGAGACCCCCTCGCTGCCGAGCCGGATTGTGCCTATGGATTAACCCAACAGCTAACGGAGGCTACGTCATCATGCTGAGTGTTTCAAATTTATTATGTGATGTGCAGGCTGGTAACGAAAAACTTCGCTATGGACACCGTAAACCTGACGGAGAATCGCAGGCGGTACCCCGGCCGGTGGTCGTCTGGGCACTGACAAAAGCGTGCAACCTGAAATGTGTTCACTGCTATGCCAGTGCGTCGGCCGAGCCCGCCCCCGGTGAATTGTGCCACTCCGAGGCCCTGGACGTGATTGATGATCTGGCGAGGTTCAAGGTGCCGGCCGTACTCATGAGCGGAGGCGAGCCTCTGATGCGTCCCGATATTATTCCGTTGATACGATACGCGCGATATCGTGGACTTGCGTGCACACTTTCAACCAACGGTACTTTGATCGACGATCTCATGGCGGATGAATTGGCCAACGTCGGCCTTAAATATGTCGGCCTGAGTCTTGATGGCACTGCCGCGACGCACGACAAACTTCGGGGCGCCAAGAAGGCATTTGAGCGAAGTTTGGCGGCGATAGATCGCTGTGTTCAGCGCGGCATCAAAGTGGGTGTGCGCTTCACGGCCCATGCGCTGAACATCGACGATATGGACAGTATTTTTGACATCTGCGCCCAACACCGCGTAAACCGCCTATGTGTTTATCATCTGGCTTACTCCGGGCGTGGGGAGGGAATGCAAAGGGTCGATCTGACACCGGCGCAAACCCGCCGGATGGTTGACAAAATTTTTGCCAAATGCCGGGAGTTTCATGCGGCCGGTCATCCACTGGAAATATTAACGGTCGATAACCATGCCGATGCTGCGTACCTGCTCCTCCAAATGGAGCATACCGATCCACAGCGGGCGGCAAGCGTGCACGAGCGGCTGGCCGGAACCGGGGGTAATCGCTCGGGCTGCAACATCGCCGCCATCGATCCGGTCGGAAATGTCCATTATGACCAATTCTCATGGCATTACTCGTGCGGCAATGTGCGTGAGGAGGCGTTCAGCTCAATATGGTCATCCGCGCGTGATGAACGACTGGCTATTCTGCGTAATCGGCGCACTTATCTGCCGGATCGGTGCCAGCACTGCCGCTTTCTGGACGTCTGCAACGGAAATCTACGAACTCGCGCCGAGGCCGCTACTGGAGACTGGCTTGGCTTTGATCCTGGATGCTATCTGACGGATGAAGAGATCGGGGTGAAGCATCTGGCCTGTCTCCCCGGCTGATGCCGATTCTGCCACCCCCAGGGACATGTGCTCCGGAAACAGGGTATGGCTCCAGCAGGGATACTCTGGCCGCCATGCCAGTTACGGCCTCGCAATTCAGTTTGAACTGAGAGATGGCTAAAAAAACGGATTTCGGTCATTCGCTTTGACTTTCTCTCACTCGTTCTTCGCGCTCGCCTATAATAGCGGTGCACCGTGGAGGATTGTGGTGATGGACAGACCGAAGCGGGTTGTCATCGTGGGTGCTGGGCCGGGTGGCTTGGCATCTGCCATGCTCTTGCGAAAAGCCGGTTTGGAAGTAACGGTAATCGAGAAGCGTCATGGCGTCGGAGGTCGAACGGGTCAGATACACGCTGACGGATTCAAGTTTGATGTCGGACCGACATTCTTCCTGTATCCGCAGGTATTGGAGCAGATATTTTCTGCCGCCGGATATGATCTCATGACGGAAGTGCCGATGGAGCGGCTCGATCCGCAATATCGGATTATTTTCGAACATGGCGGTGAAATTTCCGCCACTCCCAACGTGGAGCGGATGAAACAGGCTATCGCCCGGATAAGCCCACGGGATGCCGAGCATCTGGATGACTACTTGGCGGATAATCGGCGTAAGCTCGCGGCTTTTACGCCGACTCTGCAGAAACCGTTCAACTCCTGGCGCGATGCCCTGACGCCTGAGATGCTGAGAATGGCTCCCTTGCTGCGGCCATGGAATTCGCTCGACCGCGAGCTCAGCCGCTATTTTCATGATCCCCGCGTGCGGCTGGCATTCAGTTTTCAGTCAAAATACCTTGGGATGTCGCCCTTTCGGTGTCCCGGCCTGTTTTCCATTCTCTCCTTTCTCGAATACGAGCATGGCGTTTTCCATCCCTATGGAGGCTGCCACGCCATTATGCGGAAAATGGCCGAATTGGCGGCTGAAATGGGGGTCGAATTTCTGATGGGACAGGGGGTCGACCAGATTGAATTTACCGATGGGAGAGCCACCGGTGTTCGCGTTGGCGGTCATATTGTTCGATCTGATGCGGTGGTCATCAATGCGGATTTTGCTCATGCGATGACTCATCTGGTGCCCGACAATCTGCGTCGGCGGTGGACAGACCGGAAAATCGCCAAAGCCCGGTATTCATGTTCCACCTTTATGCTCTATCTGGGGCTGGATGGTGCGGCACCTCCGCTGGCACACCACAATATTTTTCTGGTGGAGAATTATCGCGATAATCTGGCAGATATCGACTCCCGTCACGTTCTCTCATCCAACCCCAGCTTTTACGTGCAGAACGCCTGCGTCACCGATCCGAGTCTGGCGCCACGGGGATGCAGCACGCTTTATGCGCTGGCTCCGGTTTCACATCTGCATCAGAATATTGACTGGGCAAAGGAGGCCCCGCGATTCCGCGAGATTCTTCTGAAACAAATTCAGCGCCTTGGAATTACCGATCTGAAAGAACGAATTCGATTTGAAAAAATGATCACACCTGTCGATTGGAACAGGGACTACAGCATCTATCGCGGCGCAACATTCAATCTGACGCATGATTTTGGCCAAATGCTTCATATGCGTCCGCGTAACCGGTTTGACGAACTCGCCGGAGTCTATCTCGTCGGCGGAGGTACCCATCCCGGCAGTGGTCTTCCGGTCATCTTTGAATCTGCCCGAATCAGCAGCCGTTTGTTGCTGGAGGATTTCGGCTATGGAGAGCGTTGGACTGATCTTCAGGCTGCCATGGCACCCATCCACACGAAGCCGACTCTCGGTTGTCGAACTCCTGTGGCAATCCCGGCTTAAGCGGAGTTGGTTCATGCCGCCATCCCCTGATCTCTCCGCCGACAAAAATACTGATGCTTTCCGGTTGCAGATGGACTCTGTGCGTCGGGCATCTGTCGTCTGGGCAGATACGCCGCTGTCTCATCGGCTGGAATGCATCCGACGATTTCGACGACAACTCATTGAATCGGCAGATGAGTTCGTTGCCGCATGTTCCCATTTACCGCGCCGATGTGCCGGTGAGACACTCGCATCCGAGATTATTCCCCTGGCCGACGCCGCAAAATTTCTTGAGCAAAACGCAAAACACATTCTTGCCGCTACGTCGCTGCGCCAATGGGGATTGAGAATCGTGACCGAGCGGAGGCCCTTGGGCGTGATCTTCATCGTGGGGCCGGGTAATTACCCTCTTTTTCTTCCCGGTGTACAGGTTCTGCAGGCGCTGGCGGCGGGAAATGGGGTCATTCTTAAACCGGGCCGCGAAGGCACACGGGCGGCTTCATATCTGCAAAAGGCACTTCTCGCAGCTGGCGTGCCGGATCATCTCTTTGAGGTTATCCCGGAAGCGATTGACGGGGTGCAACAGGTGATGAACGCGGGCGTGGATAAGGCCATCGTCACCGGTTCGCAGCGAACAGGCCGGGCTGTCGCCGCACTGATCGCGACCGGCCGGCCGACGGCCACTGTGATGGAACTCTCCGGCGCCGACGCCGCCATCGTTCTCCGCGGTGCGGATATTCAGCGTGCGGCCGATGCCATCGCATTCGGCCTGAGCTTCAATGGCGGTAACACGTGCATGGTTCCGCGGCGTATTCTGGTGGATCAATCCCTCGCTGAAAGTTTTGTGAACGCGCTGCGTAAGAGCCTTCTGCAATCACCGACCATTGACTTTCATCCATCTTACTCTGACGCGATTTCGGCACTCGTTGACGCCGCTATGCGCAATGGTGCGTCCGTCATTTGTGGCCGGTGGGATCGGCAGGCTCATCTCGGGCCGCTGGTGCTCAGTGGAGCTTTCAAGCCCGGGCAACTGCCGGGTGCCGATGTGCTTGGCCCCGTAGCGGGCCTGTGGACGTTTCGCGACATGGACGAATTGTACGATCTCTATGCCGATTGTCCGATGCGACTCGGAGCATCTATTTTTGGTCCGAGCGAACTTGCGATGTCTGTTGCGGAAAAGATTGATGCCGGTTGTATCTGTATCAATGACCTGCTTGCGCCGACCGGCCACCCGGCGGTGACGCTTTCGCCCCGAAAAGACAGCGGATACGGGGCCACCCGTGGAGCGGCGGGGCTGCTGGAGATGACATCCCCGGTGAGTGTTATTGAGAGGACCGGTCGTTTCGTGCCGCACCTGACTCGTAGCAATGTCGAGAATGAAGATCAACTGAAAAACATCATGCTCCTTAAGCATGCGCCGGGTGTGACAAAAAAAGTTGCCGCCATGCTCCGTATAATCAAAGGCCGGTGATGACGCCTCGTCATGCCTGTCAATGGCTCTGAACAGATGGAAAGGATTGAATAAACAATGTCCAAGGCTGGAACCGTAGCGGTGATCGGTGGAGGGTTGGCCGGCTTATCGGCCGCCTGTACTCTGGCAGCCCGTGGTTGGAACGTTCGAGTGTTTGAACGCAACAGCTGGCTCGGAGGTAAAGCGGCGGAATTAAAACAGGACGGCTTTCGGTTTGACATGGGACCGACGATTCTGCTGATGCCATCCGTCCTGCGAAAGATATTCTCCGAGGCGGGGCGCAAGCTGGAGGATTACCTCGATCTGCGCCGCCTCTCGCCGCAATGGCGGTGTTTTTATTCTGACGGCTCCATATTAAATCTGACCGAAGATACTGCTGCGATGGATGGAGAGTTCGCCAGGATGAAGGCGGGCGAGTTGTTGAGTTCGGAGTACCGCCGACTGCTCGCGTCGTCCGCTAAGATGAGCAGGCTTTCGGAGAAATATTTCTTCTGGAAATCGGTCGGTTCGCTGGCGGATACTTTTGATCTCAAATCTACATTTCAACCCTCGGTATTGCAGGATCTGCGGGATATGAAAATTGGGCGGACACTGGGCGGCACGGTTCGCAAAATGATTTCTGATCCACGTGTCGCCCAGATGGTGGATCATTTCACCCAGTACGTTGGCTCCGCCCCCGCGCTCTCACCCGCCGTCCTCCTCGGTATCGCTGACATGCAGTTGGGGGAGGGTATCTGGTATCCAATCGGAGGAACCCATGCGGTTCCATTGGCCCTGGAGCGGCTTGGACGGGAACTGGGTGTGGAATATGTAACAGGCTGCGGTATTAAGCAAATAACGGTTGAGTCCGGTTCCGCCCGTGGCGTTGTGACCGATCGGGGGGATACCTTCAACGCTGACGCGGTTGTGAGCAATTCCGACTCTGTCTTGATGCATCAGGAATTGCTTGGTGCCGAAGCTCGACGTTTCGCTTCGCGCCGGAAATATGAACCCGCCTGTTCGGGCGTGGTGATGTATCTCGGACTTCGCAGGCGGTATGACCATCTCGCCCACCACAATTTCGTCTTTTCACGCAGCGCCGAGGCCGAATTTCATGATATTTATCAGCTCGGCCGCCCCGCGGAAGACCCGACATGCTACCTCTGCGCACCAGTCGTTACCGAGCCGGCAGTTGCCCCGGCGGGTGGTGAAGCGTTGTATATTCTCGTGCACACGCCTTATCTCCATGACGGGCAGAATTGGAAAACCATGTACCCGGATTATCGGAAGCAGATATTAAAAAAACTTGCATCCGTCGGAATGGAGGACCTCGAAAGCCGCATCGTCATGGAGGAATACCTTACGCCGGAAAGCATTGCATCGCGATATCACGTCTGGAAAGGGGCCATTTACGGACTGGCCAGCCATGGCCGCCTGACCGGCGCCTTCAAGCCGGCCAACCGCAGCCCGGACATCCGCAAGCTGTATCTGGCCGGCGGATCGGCCCACCCGGGTCCGGGTATGCCGATGGTGCTCATGTCCGGCTGGATAGCCGCCGACACGCTGTGCAAGGATTTCTAAATTCAGCTGCGGTGGAGAAATACGGCTCCCCATCAAATGGCGAACCACGTGCGGTGAACGTAACGGCGGGCTCATACGATAGCCTATAGCCATGTTTATGCGATATTTCTCGCATCCACTTCCATGAATGGGTTATTTCGGTCGCAGCAGGCTTAAGTTGGAAAACGCTACCTGAAACAACAAACGATGAGGCGAAAAGTCAATATATTCGCAGGTTGAAATATGCTTATACCATCAGGCGATCTGCCATTTTGGCATGTAATTCAATGGGCATGCTCGGCTCCAAGGCCATTTTCCGTTAAAAACACATGGTAAAAGCGAAATTTTCTCTTGGTACGCGATTTGTGTTGAGCCAGTTCGTAGCAATGCCTGAGCCCGGCTTAAAATTGTGGCCTGAGGCCAACCCGCATTGCCGAAAGGATTTTTATGGCTCTTGATAAATTAACGGTAAAAGCACGTGAGGCACTGGAGTCGGCGCAATTATTGGCGGCATCTTCCAACCATTCGGAGATCAACAGCCTGCACCTGCTCTCTGCACTTCTATCAGATGCGCAGGGATTGATCCCCCCCATTTTATCCAAGATCGGTGTTGAGCCGACACATGTGAAACGGGTTTTGGATGCAGAACTGAGCCGCATGCCGACCGTCTCAGGTGGGGCTCAGCTTGGCGGGTCACGCGACCTGTCAGCGGCATTGGCGGCAGCTCAGCAGGAGGCGGATCGTCTCAAGGATGAATACGTATCGACAGAGCACATGCTGCTGGGATTGCTTGCGGCGGGCGGTCCGGCGCGTGATCTGCTGACGACCTTGGGCATCAAGCGTGATGCGATCCTCTCCGCTCTGAAGGATATTCGCGGCAATTCGCGGGTGACCAGCGAAGACCCGGAGGGGGCGTATCAGGCGCTGGAAAAATATGGGCGTGATCTGGTTGAGGCGGCCCGCAAGGGAAAATTGGACCCCGTCATCGGCCGGGATGAAGAAGTGCGGCGCTGCATGCAGGTTCTCAGCCGCCGCACCAAAAACAACCCGGTACTCATCGGCGAACCGGGCGTGGGCAAAACGGCCATCGTGGAAGGGCTTGCCCAGCGGATTCTCTCCGGAGATGTGCCGCAGAGTCTGCGGAATAAACGTCTGATTGCCTTGGATATGGGAGCCCTGCTGGCGGGGGCCAAATATCGCGGAGAATTTGAGGATCGGCTCAAGGCGGTGGTGCGGGATGTGGAGGCATCGGAGGGGAATGTGGTATTGTTTATTGATGAGTTGCACAATGTCGTGGGAGCAGGTCGGGCGGAGGGGAGCATGGATGCATCGAACCTGCTCAAACCAGCGCTGGCCCGCGGCCAACTGCGATGCATCGGCGCCACGACGCTGGACGAGTACCGCAAATATATTGAGAAAGATCCGGCACTGGAAAGGCGATTCCAGCCGGTGATGGTCCTGCCACCATCCGTCGAAGACACCATTACCATTCTGCGAGGCCTGAAACCGCGCTATGAAACGCACCATGGCGTGCGAATTCAGGATGCGGCACTGGTGGCGGCCGCCACCCTCAGCCAGCGCTATATCACCGACCGGTTTCTCCCGGACAAGGCGATTGATCTGGTGGATGAAGCGGCGAGCCGACTGCGTATTGAAAATGATTCGCTTCCCAGTGAGCTGGATGACGTGCGGCGGCGGCTGATTCAACTGGAGGTGGAACGCGAAGCACTCAAGAAGGAAAAAGATGACGCATCGCGCAAGCAGTTGGAGCAGGTGCAGAAGAGCATCGCCGAACTCAGCGAACGCAACAGCGTGCTGACCGCCAAATGGGAACGGGAATCGGGCATGCTGCGATCCATCAAATCCACCCGTGAACAGCTTGAATTGCTGCAGACGCGCCTGGATGAAGCCCAGCGACAGGGGCGATTGGAAGAAGCGGCACGAATTCGATACGGTGATATGCGTCAACTCGAAACCAAGTTGGCAGAAGATCAGAAGAAACTCGACGAATTGATGAAATCCGGTGAATCGCTGATTCATGAAGAAGTGACGCCCGAAGAAATCGCCGAGGTCGTGGCCAAGTGGACGGGAATACCCGTCGCCAAGATGTTGGAAGGAGATCGGGAACGGCTGCGCAA
>JAJZNY010000264.1 GCA_021852245.1 Planctomycetota bacterium
ATAAAGGAGACGATGCTCGTGTGCCGACACGCAATCACCTTGTCTGGCCGGTGCTCTGATATTTTATCCGACAAATCTGCGGCGTGTGAGCCAACGAAACGGCAAGACAGCGGCAGCTAAGCCCAGCAACGCAACGGAAGCAGGTTCCGGTGTCGGTGTGACGACAATCGTATCACTGGGCGTTGAAAAGGCTGCGCCGTTGTAGACGACCGAGGTGCCGACCGGTGTGCCCGGGAACCAGTAAGAACTGTCTGAATAGACCATGCTCGGGGTGTCGGCTGAAATGAAACTGAAGTCCAGAGATTTTCCCGATGCGATGGACATGCTGGCACTTGAAAATTGAATGGATGCCCCACTTCCTCCGCCCGTCGGCAGAATGTTGGTTGTCCAACCAGTCGGGGCTGAGGCTGAAAGCGGCGTAGAGTAGAGGTAGTCCTGTCCAGGTGTCCAGGCAAACCAGAGAAAGTCGATGCTCTGACTCCCGGTGTTGGTCAAATCAATGGTGTAGTTGTAATCCCCCATGTCGGTGCCGCTCGTAATTGGCGTGTCTGAAATGGTTCCAACGGCCGAAACGGATGCCATCAGTTTTGATGATGTCGCCATCGCCAATATGCCGCAGGCGGTCAAAGCGATCCATTTTGCTTTGTGAGTCATGATTTCCTCTCCAAAAAGAAACGGTTGACAGTTTCAGTGTGGCCGAGCGGATCAACGTCACGATTCGCTTCCACGGTGATGAAGTGCACCGGGGGTAAGAATTTATTCCCCAATTATCCAATTTTGCTCACAGGCGCTGGTCAGCCATCATGAAGCCGCCCTGTAGGAACTCAATCCACCCGCGTCCGGATGTAAATTCCAAAGCTTGGAATAACCAGCTCGGAGGCGTTATTATCAAATCGGAAGGCGGGCTGCCATTTTCTAAATCTGCCGTCAGGCAGATATACGGGAATGGCGCTCTAATAAGACGTGATAGCCCTATTTGAGGTTGCTTAATGTTTGATTCAATCAAAGCACTTTCACAGCTTGGCCCCATGATGGCCAAGGCAAAAGAAATGCAGACTCGGCTGGCGGAATTCCAGAAGACACTTCCCTTTATTCATGCGACTGGTTCTGCCGGGGATGAAGCTGTTCGAGTTTCAGCCAACGGTCGCCTGGAGATCATTTCATTTGAATTTGGACCCACTGCGCCATTTTCAGACCCAGCGCGTTTATCAGATATGTGCCGTGAAGCGACCAATGCTGCCCTGCGAGCGGTACAGGTTGAGGTGCAGGCGAAAATGCAGGAATCTCTTGGCGATATCGATCTCAATGCCATGCGATCCATGCTGGGACAAGGGTAGAAGTCATTCAAATGCCGGATAATCGACACGCGTACAGTACGGCCGTGAAAACCCTCCTCGATCTGTTTGGGCAGCTTCCCGGTATCGGATCGCGCTCTGCCGAGCGAATCGTATTTCATATTCTCAAGGGAAACCGTGAGGACGCTGCGAAGTTGGCGAATGCCATTCTGGCGGTGAAAGATCAGGTTCGGCATTGCAGCATTTGTTACCATCTTACGGAAAATGACCCGTGCGACATCTGCGCCAATCCACGCCGCGACCATGGCATCATCTGTGTCGTGGAACAACCCAAAGATGTTTACCAGATCGAGACCTCGGGGGCTTATACCGGTGTTTATCATGTGCTCTTGGGGCGTCTTGCACCCTTGGATGGCGTCGGTGCCGAGGCACTCACCATTGATGCTCTGGAGAGCCGAGTGAATCAACGGGACACGGATGGTCAACCAACCGTACGAGAGGTTATTCTCGCGACCAACCCGACCATGGACGGTGATGCAACCGCCCTGCTGATTCAGGAGCGACTTTCGCCAAGCGGGGTTACCATCACTCGACTGGCGCGTGGTTTACCACCGGGGGCACAGATTGAACATTCCAATCGCGCGATTCTGCATGATGCGCTCACCGGACGTGTTAAAATGTAGCGGCAATGCGGCGGTTCCGGAAATCTTTTTGCAGCGCATGGCGGGGTGTGGATGAAATCTGACTCTATGGTCTCCGGGACGGGGCGGATATCGGGCATTATTTACGATTTAGCTGCGGCACGGGTCAAACGCCTGCTTCTCATGATGAAAACGGCGAGCGTGTGTATCACCCTCCTGCTCGTGATTTCAATTGGGGCAATCCTGCCTGCAACCGCACTGGCTGCGCGACATTCCACCGGTCTGCAACCGCTGAATAAGAAGACTTTTCGCCACGCCGCGATGATTACCGTGGACGGCGGGATCGATCAGATTCAGGTATCGGCGATTGAGCGTCGGATTCACGCGGCGGTCCGAAGGCATGCGTCGTTATTGATTTTTCGATTTGATTCGTCAACCGGACTGGTATCTTCAGCCATGAACGCGGCAAAGAAGATTGAAAACTGCCAACTGCCCACGGTTGCCTATATTCGAAAATCCGCGATTGGGCCGGCGATTCTCATGGCGACGGCCTGTGATCAAATCATCATGCATCGCGATGCGATTATTGGCGACGGACAGACATTTGAGGTGCGGCGGCGATTGACTTTCGCCGGTACCGCTCGGTCGGTGACCGACGGGCCGTTGAAAGTTCTGCTGAAGCATGCCACCGCCCATCATTATCCGCCTGAGATACTTGCTGCGATGGTTGATCCGGCGGTCGTGCTTGACGAGATCAGCAATCGCGTGACCGGCAGGACGGAACTGGTAACCCCGCAGCAACGTCGCGAGCTGATGAAACTGACCATTCCGGGGCGGGCTTCCGAGCACCCGTGGGAATTCGTCAAACGATTCAAGCGGGCCGGTTCGGTGCTGACGCTCTCGGCCCGGCGGGCGCGGCAATTTGGGCTTTCGGCGGCGACGGTACGATCACGGTCGGCCCTGCTGGCCTATCTGAACGTAACCGCCGTGCGGGTGCCGATTCTGCGGCTTGATTTCATGGAACATGCCGTTCGGGCTCTCATCTCGCCGGAGGCGAGATTCATTCTGATCATCATTCTGGTGATTGCCGGTTGGCTCACGCTGACTCATCCGGGGTGGCATGTACCGATCTTGATAGGGCTCGTTGCACTGGCACTGCTTTTGGGTGCGCCGATGCTCACGGGTGTGGGAGCGTGGTGGGAAATTGCGCTGGCGGGCGCCGGAGTGTTACTTATTATCTATGATATTTTCCATTTTGGCGGCCTGGGTCTGCTGGCGGTACCGGGTTTCGTCATGATTCTGATCGGTATCGGATGCTCGCTGGTCCCCCTCTCCGGCGGATTTACATCCGCTGGCCCCATCTTGAGTGCGGCGCAGGAAAGCGGTGGTGTTCTCGCCGGAGCACTGCTGTGCGGAATTATTGGCAGTTTGGTGCTGATCCGCTATATGCGGCATCTGCCCGGTGCGCGCCGCATGATTCTTACACCGCCGAAATCCGCTATTGCCGGCACAGTACCTGACGCTTCCGAGCCTTTCGTGGGAGCGATCGGTCGGGCGGTATCGGATCTGCGGCCAAGCGGGAAAGCCAATTTCGACGGGCGGTTGACGGATGTCGTGACGGACGGCGAATATATCCTCTCCGGCACCGCCATTGTGGTTGTCGGCAAAGCGCAACATCAATTGCTGGTTAGAGCGCTGGACAAATGAGCCAGGCGTTTCGGGGGCACAAAAGCGATGGATCTGGTACTTTCGGTATTTGCGATACTCGTGGGAGCCGTCATCTGTATCTGGCTGGAATTTGTAGTGCCATCGCACGGAATTCTGGCCTTGTGTTTCCTGCTGCTCTGCCTGGCGGCGCTGGTGCTTTCGCTGTTTGTATCGGTCGATTTCGCCGCGCTGACCATTATTATTCTGCTGGTCATTATTCCCGCAGCCGGATGGTGCGGATTCCGTTACTATCCGCGAAGCCCCATTGCGCAGAGAATATTCCTGCGTGGACAGCGTCCTCCGATCCTTGCCACGAGTGAACTGAAAAAATTCATCAACAAGGAAGGAGTGGCGGGTTCGGTATTACGGCCTTCCGGCGTCTGTACGATTGAAAATCAGCGCCTCGCGTGTGTGAGCGAAAATGCACAGATAGAAGCGGGACAGAAGGTGCGTGTCATCGGCGTTTCAGGAAACTACCTGATCGTTCAACCCATCACGTAGACACGCGTCCGCCTGCGACAGCTTTCGCCGGCCGAGGGCTTGCCTGTTCAGCATTTACCGAGGATGGCACGCTCGATGCGACGGGCGGACAGAAACACCAACCATGCTTCATCCACCGGCTTGCCGAGCAGTTGTTCCACGGCATGAGCGTACAGAGCAACCTGCTCGCAATATCCGGGCAAACGGTTGTCCACACTCTCTGTGCGATCGGTCTTGTAGTCAATAATCACGGGCCTGCCATGCTGATAAATCAGGACATCAATGATGCCGCGGATCATCACGGAGTCGCCCTGCTCGGCGGCTGGTCGACCACCAACCGCCACGCTGGTGCCCAAAGAGGTCGCCGCGGCGAGCCCCAATTTTTCCGCCACCGTTTCGGACGGCATTTTCCATGTGACAGCCTGCTCGCGATAGAGTCCGTTATTCGATGCAGCAGCAAGCATCATGCGGAATATGTCCGAGGCCGCAAACCAGATCATGGCATCGAGATCGATCTGATCTGCCGCAGCCGGATCCAGTGCGCCGGCAGCGATGAGATCGTCGATAAGTCGGCGGATGGCTGTCGGAGCATCTGCGTCGCCGGCGGCCTTTGCGAGTGCGTGAACGTCAACCGTCTGCAAAAATGCGTGCACCGCTAATCCGCGAATCAACGCATCGTTGGCATCGTCGTCACCCATCACCGCTTCGGCTATGGAGATCGCCGATGCGGTATTTGCGGACTGAAGCTGCATTGCCTTGAGTCGGCTCACCGATACCGCGGCCGGAACGTCCGTCCGATATGGATACTCAAATTCAATACGCCGACAGGGTTCTGAAAGCTGCTGTGCATGATCGTCGATCGGAATTGGGGGTGCAGGCAATACTTCCGCCTTCGGCAGGATCGTTTCGGCGGGCGATGCTATTTCATTGGCGTTGCAAATTCGCACATCGATGCCACTCCCTCTGGGGAGAGAGAGCATGATCGGCGCCATGATGTCGACCATACTGATGGATGAGAGCTTCGTACGCAGGGAAGACGCCGCCAGTGATGGATCGGCGGACCATATCCCATATCGTTCAAGCTGCCTCTCGCTCCCTGCCGAGCCAAATAACATCAGATGATCGCGTGCTCGCGTCATGGCCACATAAAGCAGGCGCACCTCTTCATGTAATATCTGCCTGCAAAGCAAATCGGCGGCGCGGTCATAACGTCCGGTTTGTATGCGCATGCGATCCGCACCACTGACCCATTTGACGGCCACATGCGAATCCCGGTCGGCCAGAATATCTGCCGAGGCACTCCGCGCGTTGATCTTTTTTCCAAGCCCGACCAACATCACCACCGGAAATTCGAGCCCTTTACTGGCGTGGACCGACATGATCCGTACGCTGTTGCCGGTCTCCACCGGTGCGGCCGCCATGTCTTCATCCGTTTCGGCGAGCGTGTCGCAGAATTTCAGAAAGCGGCCGATGCCGCGTGCTCCATCTTCCGCAAATTGAGCGGCACGCGCCATGAGCAATTCCAGATTCGCCAGCTCCGTTCCCCCATCCCGCCGACCACTGAGTACCGGCCGCACTGCGGCATCTTCCAGTATTGTGATCATCCCGCCGGCAATACCCCGGTTGCGAAGCACCTGCCGCCAGCGTTTCAGGCGTTCCATGTGATTGGCAACACGGCGTCGCAAATCGGCCGGCACGCGGTCGGCATTATTCCCTGCCGCCCTCTCCGCCACCCTTTCTACAATCTCGTGCAGCGGCGTATAGGGGTTATCGGCCGCGAGTTGCAGGGTTTGAAGTTCATTGAGCGTGATGCAACCGTAAATCCCGACCAGGGTAGACGCCAGATCAATGTCCTGCCGCGGATTGTCGAGCACGCGGAGCAGGCTCAGTGTTTCAAGTACAGAGGGAGATTCCAGAAAGCCACCGGAAAGCTGGGCATGGGCGGCTATGCCCATGCCCCTGAGTTCCCGCACATACACCGGGGCGGCGGTTCGCGGCGAACGCATCAGAATCACAATATCTGAATATTGTAGAGGCCGCCGACCATCGCCTTCGTGAACCATTCCCCCACCGGCGATGATTTCACGTATCGCCTCACCTACCTGACGTGCCTCAGCCGCGACAGTACTCAGTGATTCACCATCCGATGAATCGCCGGCTGATGAAATCGACGCGTCATTTGAGCCATCATCATGGCCGTTATCCGAAGAACCACCCGCGACAATCGTAAGCCGCAAGGTGTAAGCGCCACCTTCCATTCCAAGCGATGAAGGATGCGCTCTGGCCGGTACCGGCAGGGGGAGGCTTCCAAGCCGCATCATTGGCGAATCTTCCCCACCGTGCTCGGGACCGGTGGATGCGTCGCGCGGCTGCAAGCCACCCTTGCGGGCCGCGGGATCGGCTTTGGACATCAGTGGTGCGTCGGGCGGTGCGGCTACGATAGCGTCCGCCTGATTCAGTACAGGCAGAAGAACGGCGTTGATCGCCCGCAACAGTTCCGGCGCCGTGCGGAAATTCTCCTGCATCTCCACATGCCCTCCGCCACCAGATTTGCCCCGCGCCTTTTGATGATGCGCGTAAAGTAGATCTGGCGCCGCGCCCCGAAAGCCGTAAATGCTCTGTAGAACATCCCCCACCATAAATCGGCTCCGGCTGGCAGATTCTGCATTCTCAACATCCGTGGCTCCATCGCCCGAAAGCATATTGATGATCGCCTCCTGCACCGGGTTAATGTCCTGATATTCATCCACCATGACATGCTTAATGCCGGCTCGCAGACCCGCGAGTAATCCGTTGGATGTATCCCGAAGAGCGGCCAGCACTTTGTGTTCCAGATCAGAAAAATCCAAGACATGGCGCTGAGCTTTCATCCGGCCATAACATTGCCGGGTGTCGCGCACAAATTCGATGATGCCGGCGGCATACTTCAATTCTTCCTCCAGGCAAGATTGCTCGGAAGAGCGCAAAGTGGCGGGTAATGCCTTGAGGAATGTCGTTGTTCCGGACTTAACAGCAAGGTAATAATGCTTCTTAACGCGATCAAACTCATCTTTTTCGGCCGCTCCCTTGGGCGAAGGCACCCGCTTCGTCTCGGGCGCCTCCAACCCCGCGAGCTGATTCAATCGCTTCTCATCACCTTCCTCAATCGCCTTGTAGATATCGGAGAGCCGATCTTGCAGAATGAGGAGATTCCCCGTCATGATATTTCCGTGCCTGAAACCGCGCAGCGCATCGATGCTGTGCTGCAAAATGTCCACATGGGCCAGTAGCCGCTCGCGGATATATGCCCAACGAGTTTTCAGCGACGATTGCTCCTGCGACTGCATTGCAAGAGCCTTGGCTATATACGCATCCGGGTCAGGAGAATTGTCGATCTGATCAAGCAACGGTTTGATGGCCTTGAGCAGAGACTCCGCCCGTGCGCCGCAGGTAAAGGTGTAAAAATCAATGAATGTCTGCGCCGTGGGGCGCCGGTCGTCGGCGTAAATGCGAACCGTTTCCTGCACGGCATCACGAAGCATCAAACCCATTTCCAGTTCATCAAGCATCGTCATCGCGGGGTCAACGCCGCAGATGACAAAATTGTGCCGCACCAGCGAATGACAGAATGCATGGAGTGTCATAATCATTGCCGCATCCAGCAGATTCACCTGCCGCTGGGCATGGCGCCGTTTCGCCGGATCGGTGATCTGTCTGGATTGCCTGCGCATCTCCCGACCGATTCGGCGGCGCATCTCACCGGCCGCTTCGTTGGTGAAGGTCACTATTAAAAGCTGATCCACCGCGCATGGGTTCTCGATATCCAGCAGTATTTCCACGCACCGCTGCGTCAAACTGGCGGTCTTTCCCGATCCTGCACTCGCCAGCACCACCATTTTTCCTTCGCGATGCCCGGCAGCTTTCTGTTGGCTGAGTGTAAAGCGTATGCCGCTCTGACTGGTCATGCATGCACCTCTTCCGCCGCCGACACGGCCGCCGCCTTCACCGAGCGGTATTGACCGCGGATCCGATCAAAGGGACAGCACGCTCTGAAATCGCACCGGTCGCATGCGGTTTCATTTGAGTTCAAGCGAATCGGGGCCGGGGCAATAACGCCGCCCATGATGTCACGCACCAGTTCCACCGTACGATTCAAAACGTTGAGTTTATATTCCGTCACCTGCTCCGGCGTTTTCAATGGGCTGTCTGCCCGGTGCCCACCCGCCTTCTTGGTTCCGGCGCCCAACAGCCGCTGCAATTCCGGAGGCGGCTCACCACTCGGCCAACTTAACACCCCCCCGGCCCGGATGTTCGACACCGTCTGCTTCTCATCCGGCTCACCCTCCGCTTCTTGTTTTGCAGGTTGCGGCTTCAATGGTTGATAAAAGGCCCCGATACCTACGCGGCCCGAGAAGTCCGGCAGATGATCTGACACCAACAGATATCCGAGCAGCTGCAATTCCGTGCCCGCACGCATCTGGTTCCAATTGATCTGCCTCTTTGAACTCTTGTAGTCAAAGATCACGAGGTTTCCCGCGCCCTCGGCGCTGCCTGACATTTCGTCCAGCCGATCTATTTTCCCCTCCAGCCTCACGGTAGATAGGTCGCCTGCGGCTGCGATGTCCGGTCTCAGTCCCTCGGCAAGCTGCGTGATCAGAACTGAAAAGGGATGCTCCGTCGCCAGTGGCTTGAGCCGTAGCACCCCGGCCAACTCGGCTTGATAAACCAGCATGCTGACGAGATTGCTTTTAAGGAGCGTCAGCAGCGGCCGCAGTTCCGGAGATTCCGTCTGCGCCATGGCGGTCATGCCGATGGTCGCAAACTGTTCGTCGATGGCGGCGGAGATATCCGCCTCGCCGACCGCCGGCCACCGGGCCAGGGGGCCTCTGCCGTTGATGATGTCATTAAAAATCGCTTCCAACACACTGTGCCCGACGGAACCGATCTCCATGGCGTCAACCTGCCATTCCTGGCGCGGAGAAAGATGCAGGATGTACTTGAAATAATGTTTCAGTGGACATTCGGCGTAGGTTTCAAGCGATGAAAAGCTTACCTTTATCCGATTCACGCCGCTTTCAAGCAGCTGGCGGTTTGCCGGGGCAATAGACTGCGGTGCGAGCCGTGCCTCCAGTGCCCGCCATTGAGAACGCAGGGCTTCGGGCGCTGCGTCCGCGAGCCACCGCAGAAACGCGGCCGCTTCGGCGCTGCGCTGCCCCGCGTCAATGGCCGTCTGCCGCGCTGCAAACATGATGGCGTCGTGGCGGCTTACGAGGTCCGCGATGTGCAGCGTTTCCTCGTCCCCTTCCGATATGACGACGGCCGCCCCGCTTTCAACTAATTCCAATTCATATGCCGATGGCACCGTGCGGTTGCCTCCGCCGTCCAACCGTGGTCGCGTCATGATCAGCTGCTTTGACGCCCGCGTCATGGCGACATAATCAAAAAAAGGTGCGGCGAGGACCTGCTCCTCCGGCGGCGTAAAAACGCCCGGCAAAAATTCCGTGGCCCGCTGTCGATCAGCGGGGCTGAGCAGCAAGCTTTCATCGGTTATCAGTGGGAAGAGTCCGTCGCGGAAACCGACGAGGAAAACCACATCAAATTCCGGGTGGCGTGATCGCTGTGCGGAGGTGATCAGCACCTGATCGGTCGTCGGCGGGATCACCCGCAACATCAATCCATCAAGCAACGTTGACATGAGCCCGGCGAAGCGGTCGAAGCTCATTCGCTGGCCGTGCAATTCTTCGGCCATGGCGTCCAACAGTTCTCGCAATTGCACGGGCATTGCGGAATGCAGTTGCGCTGCCTGTACATCGCCTGCGGCCAATGCCTCGTCGGCCATGGCGCCAAGCCCGGCCAACGCCGCCGGAGAAAGCACCACTTCGCCAAAAGCCTTAGCCCATGCATCGCCGCTTAAATCGTCTTTCGCACAGGTTGCAAGCCACGGCCGAAGAATTTGCAGCAATGCGGTTCGAACGCGATTGGCGGCGGCTTCGCGGTCTTCGATGTCCCGTGATCGGCCCGAGGCCGGTGATGTCGCGGCGCTCCAGTGCTGCTCCAGACTGCGGCGCGTCATGGCGTAGGCAAGGGCAAAATTTTCAAACTCGTCAATATCCGCCGGACCGCAGCCCGTCAGCCCGCTGCGCAAGAATTGCAGCATATCGGCGAATTCGTTCCCCCCTTCGCCGAGACGCAGTAAGGCTCTTGCCGCCACGGTCATCGGGTGAAGCATTACCGGTTTCTGGCGATCAATAAAAAATGGGATCCCGTAACTCGGAAACAATTGTTCAAACACCGATCCATACTGATCTATGGCGTTGGTAATGATGCCGATCTGCCGATAACGCATTCCCCCGGCAATCATCCGCCGGATGTTTCGTGCGATAAACGCAACTTCGGCAACCGGATCCGGCAGCAGGTGGATGCGGATGTCGCTGTTGGCAGGCGTTGCAGCGGGAGCCGCGATGCCGGTAGCCGCCGTCCCTGCAAGATGCGATTCCAATCCGGCAAGCGTCCGAGATTCAAATCGCTGCACATCGCGCAAAAGTATTGGCGGATATATCTCCGCGCCGACTTTTTTTAGTTGCGCATTCATACGCCGATACAGGTTATGCGTCGGGAGAAAAACGCTTCC
>JAJZNY010000168.1 GCA_021852245.1 Planctomycetota bacterium
CTCAACCAGCAGCCGGGCCGGCAGGTGAGCGTCGGCCTCTCAGCCGGTGATCTTCCCGATTCCATGATTCTGGATTACGACGTTCATGAACCCAAACCGTGGACGGCCTATGCCCAGATATCCAACACCGGCACTCCCCAGACCAATCCCTGGATTGAGGATTTTGGTTTTATTGATAATCAATTGACTAATCATGACGATATCCTTTCGCTTAATTATGCCACCGCCGGCTTCAGCCGCATGCAGTCCGTGCAGGGATCGTATGAATTTCCGATCCTCGGCCTGCGCCGGATCCGTGGGCGTATCTTCGCTGATTACAACCAGTACAACGCCTCGAATGTCGGCTTGGGTAATCTGAACTTCAACGGGCGGGCGGCGGGCGGCGGTGGGGAACTGATTTTCAATCTGGCCCAGATTCACAGGCTCTTCGTCTACGGAATCGTCGGGCTGCAGTATCTGCACGAGAGCGTGGATAATGTTTCCATCCAGCAGTCCGGTTCGGGTGATTTTCTGCTTCCCTATGTGACGCTCCGACTGTCGCGCCGCAGCGCAGTATCCAATTTCGGTTCGGATGCGACGATCCTCGGCCAATGGACTCCCACGCAGGAATCATCACTTAATACCCTTGGGCGATTCAACACCAATCAGACGTGGGCCATTTTTCAGGGGGAAGTCCATGACTCTTTCTATCTCGAACCGCTTCTGAATCGGTCCGCATACGACGCGGGGCAGATTCTCCCCGCGAATCAGATTTACATGAGCGTGAGCGGACAGGAGGCCTTCGGCCAAAGGCTTATTCCGCAGGAGGAGGATGTACTCGGAGGGCTCTACACGGTACGCGGATACCCGCAGTCCATCGTCGCCGGTGATAACGCCGTCTACGGCACACTCGAATATCGAATTCACCTCTCGCACCTGCTGCCGATCATTCCTCATCAGAAGAGCCGATTTTTCGGTCATCGGTTTAACTACGCCCCTCCCAATCATTTCACGACGCCGGATTGGGATCTGATGCTCTTTACCTTTCTTGATGGCGGCGTGGTGCAGGACAGTCAGGCCCAGCCGTACGAGGGAAGTGCCACGTTACTGAGTACCGGGGTCGGTGCCCGCCTCACGCTTTACAGCAATTTCGAATTTCTTACGGACTGGGGCGTCGCGCTTCACAGCATAAGTCCCCGGGCCACAGGGCAGGGGGGCGTATCGGCGGGATCGAGTCAGTTTAATTTTCTTTTTGAGGTCAGTTATTAATCGGGGGAAAGCAGCCATGCGACATTCAACATCCCGAAGGGCAGAGACGATGGGTAGGGCGAATCTCCGGATCAATCGGCAACGGCTGATGATCTGCGCCGCGGCCGCGGCGCTCTGTCTGGATGGGGCACTGGTACGGGCGGCAGGGCCGATCAGCGTCGCCAATGTAGCCGCCGGAGCCGCCGGTTTCGCCCGTGTCGGGAATACCACGATCATCCATGCCGCCAATAACACGATCATTAATTACCGCCAGTTCAATATTCCCGCCGGTCAGGAAGTCGACTTTATTCAGCCCAATGCGTCCAGTCGCGTCCTGAACCGGGTTATTACCGATGTGCCGTCGCAGATCGATGGCACGCTGCGGGCCAACGGCGTGGTCTATCTGGTGAATCCGGCGGGAGTGATGTTCGGGCCCCATTCCGTGGTGAATGTCGGCGATCTCTACGCCGCTGCAGGTCATATCAGCAATGCCAATTTTCTTGCCGGGGCGGATCATTTCACCGATATCTCCGGAACGGTCGCCAATTATGGAAATATCAATGCGGGGGCGGTGAGTCTTCTGGGTGAAAGCGTTATCAACGCCGGTATCATCAACGCACCGCACGGTACGATTGTCCTTGCGTCCGCAAAAGACGTTTATCTGACGCGTATCGGCGGTCTGATTACCGCCAAGCTTTCCGATGCCGCCGCCGAACCACAGAAGTCCGACTCCGCCGCCAGCACGCCGGCCCCACAAGCCGAGCATGTCCTGCGCCAGAGCGACCAACTGGTCTGCGCCGGCAGTGCCTTGGCACTTGGAATCATGAACAGTGGCCAGTTGCACGCCGCCCAAATTAACGCTCAAGCCGCGGGAAAGGATTCTTCCGCCGTGATCAGCGGTACGCTTGATGCATCCACCGATCAGGCAGGACATCGGGGCGGCAGCATCAGCATTCAGGCCGCCCATATCGCCGTCGGATATGCCATAAGCGGTGACAAAACGCTCTCATCAGCCTCTACCCATATCTCAGCTGACGGGCCGGCGGGCGGCGGAACGATCCTCATGGGTGCCGAGCCGGACGACAGTTTGCCCTCCGGCTACGTGGACGCCGCGCAGACCGACCGTATCAGCGGCGCGACCGTCATCGATGCATCCGCAACATCATCCGGCTCCGGTGGGTTCATCGATACCTCCGGGCAGAAGCTCGCGATTGCCGCCGGCGCCCAGATCACTGGTAATGGAGCGGGCGGCGGTTCTCAAGGCGTGTGGCAACTGGATCCCCTGTCGGTCAATATCGACGGCAATGTGACCTCCAGCGGCATGACCTCTACGACGAAAGCCGGCACACTTACCATCTCCAGTCCCAGCTCCGGTACCGGTACTTACGATGTCAACGTCGGTACCATCAATACCTCACTGGCCAATGGCACCAGCGTTGCCGTCTCATCCGCCGGCTATCTGACGCTTGAAAGCGCCATCAATCCGAACATAGGCTCTACAAAGGCGGAGTCTCTTACCTTAACCGGCCAAACAGTTAATATTAAAAGTCCGATTGATCCGACAGGGAATTCTTCCACGCTGTCCGTCGCATTAACCTCAACCGCCGGAGCGGTGACAATTAACAGCGGTATTGGCCTCTCCGGCAATCCCGTCGAGGCGCTTAATGTTCAGGCGACTGGCGGCGCAATCAATCTCGGCGCCGATGTCTATACCTCCGGAAGCGCCGGGCAGGTATACAACGGATCCATCAACATAACTGGCTCGACCGTTACCCTCGCGGACACCTCCACGGGGAACATCATTCTTGGTTCCAGCGGCGATACGTTGGCCAACGCTACCACCAATCCTGCCACCGTGGCCGTCACCTCGGCCGGCGGATATATCGCAGATAACGCCTCGATGTCCTCCAACAACCAGAAACTGTCCCTCAATTGGTCCACCGGCGGTCACTCCAGCAGCGGCGCCGCGGTCGTGTTTAATGCGCCCATCCAGACCCACGGCGGTTATCTGAACGTGACAAGCACGGGAAGCGGCGGATTCACGGTTACCGGTCTGGCGGGCACCGGGTCCTCAACGCCGGCCGCGTTGATCAGCACTGGTGACGGCAACGCCACATTTACGTCAAATGGGGGAAGTATTAATTTCACCGGCGGGGCGGGGGGCGCTTCGGCCGGCGGCGCTGCAATTGATACGGGAGCGGGCAATCTGGCCATCAACATCACCTCCGGCACGCCTGCAGTTACGATTCGAGGCGGTCAGGGAGGCATAGGAACTCTTTCAATCGGCGGCGCTGGCGCTTACGTGGGCGGCAATTTCACCATCGGCAGTTCCACTTCTCCCGCCGGAGCTGTCACCATATCCGGCGGCAGCGGTGGGGCGGCGAGCGGAGGACTCGCCGGCGTTGGGGGCGCGGGGCTGGTCGATCCAACTGGCGCCGTAACGATGTATTTCAGCGGTGCATCCGCCATTCAATTCGGCAGTGTCGGAGGGTCCAGCGGCGCTCCCGGTGGCAATGCCATCCAGACCACTTCATCGAACCTCCAATTCAATCCGTCCAACAACAGCGTGCTGAATTTTGACAACAATGCAAGCGCGACCCCGTTTGTCACCGCGGGCAGTTTCACCTTCAACTCTGGAGGCAGTCTTAATCTATCAAATGGCATTCAAACTGCAGCCGGTCTCTCATTACAGAGTCCTGTCACTCTGGCCAGCAACGTGATTCTTACTGACGACAGCGCTGTCGGAATATCCCTCGCCGGCGCTACAACCGCGGGCAAATCGCTGAGCGTAATTGAAAATGGGAGCGGGAACATTGCACTAGCCGGCAATTTTGGCACATCCGCAAATCCACTTTCAGGTTTTACGGCGACTCCCAACGTCGGCACCATTGCTCTTAACGGAGCCGCAATCACCTCCAGCGGCGGGATCACGCTCGCCGGGCCGATCTCGCTTACCCTAACTGACTTACTCTCCGATAACAGCGCCTTGGGTATTAATATTCCAGATACCATCAGCGGAACTTCCTCGCCGCTAACTGTCACCGAATCCGGGACAGGCAATGTGAATTTTGGTGGAAGCGTCACCGCTGAATCACTCTCCATTACCGGCAACTCGGTTTTTGGCGCCGGTGCAACGACATTTTCCACAACGCAGGGGATGACGTTCGGCAATATAACGCTCGGCACAGCGACGACTCTGACTGATGCCGGTTCATCGGGAAGCGGAATCACACTCGGCGCAGTTACCGGCAGCGGCGAGTCGCTTACGCTGGGCACCTCCGGTTCAAGCATCAATCTCAATGGCAATATTTCGGGTGTCGCAAACCTGCTGGCCCAAGGCCCCACGATACTCGGTTCCGGAGTTACCTCCGTTACCACCAGCGATGGACAAACCTATGCAACTTCTCTGCAGATCAATGGATCACCGACCCTCAGCGACGCAAGCTCCGCCGGCATTTCAATGGTCCAAATCGTCAACAGTGCGTCGGCCAATCTGGCGATTGATGAAACCGGTATCGGAGCCGTGACGATTCCGACAACGGCCACCAATCCCGCTGCGACCTCAATCCATTTGGCATCGTTGACCGTGGCGGGGTCGACGTTGTTCAACGGTAATGGCTCGATCATAACCACTGCAGGGCAGACGTACTTTAGTCCGATTACCCTCGCTACCGGCCAAAACGTCACGCTGCAGGATGCGAGCACAGCGGGCATTTCGGTCAATTCGGTCAACGGTGATGCCAGCAGCGGCCTAACGATCAATGAAACCGGCTTTGGACCGGTGCGCCTCAATAGCGTCATCGGATCATTTAATTCTTCTTTTCCCCCTGTACCGCAGGCTCCGACGCTTGGTTCACTGGCTGTCACCGTATCCGGCGGTGGGCCCATCGATATCTCAACGCCGTCGATCAATGTCGGGACACTCTCCCTTTCCAGTAACGATCCCATCGCCGGGCCCATCGCCAACCTGAGCGGCACCACCATTCAGATGTTCGCGGCTCAACAGAGCTACACCGCTGGCGGTTCTGGTGCGTATCTCAATTTCAAAAATGATAATATCGAACTTTTTGGCACCAGCGTCGCAACGCCCGCAACGTCCATAGCGCTCACCCAATCCCGCACTATCACCGATGCAGATATTCCGGTGTTTTCATCCGCCGCGATCTCTCTCGAGTCTCTCAATGGTAATGTTGTGCTCAACGGTGGCGCCGATATACCGCAGGCAACGGCGCTGAGTGTAACATCCACCGGAGGATATGTAACACTTGGCGCTGTGAGTCCGACGAATGTGCTGAGTCTCAACGCCAATGCGCATACAATCATTAATATCGATCAGTCGATCACGACCACCGACGGACAGACGTATGCCTTGTCGGGAACTTCCGGCAGCATCAACATCCCGAACTCACCGGTAGCCCTTACCGATGCGAGCGCCAATGGTATCGTGCTTAACGGGCCCGTCACTGCATCCGGCACCTACTCCGCACTGACGCTCATAGACACCGGTTCCGGCACGGTTTCAATCGCGGGAAATGTCGGCACTTCAACCGAGCCGTTTGCAAGTTTGACCGTAAGTTCGCCCGGTGGAATCACCATCGGCAATTCAACCGGGAGTGCGGCAATCTTTACCTCCGGCGCGCAGACCTACACCGGTGCCGTTTCGCTCGCGGGTTCTGCGGCCCTGAGTGCCACTTCAGGATCCGTGACTTTCAATAATGCGGTTACGACCGGCAGCAACAATCTCTCGGTCATCGCGCCAAACATTAATCTCGTCGGCGGCACCGTAAGCGGCACCGGCAACCAAAGCTACACGGGACAGATGAACATCAGCACCGCCACTGCGCTTTCCGGCGAAGCAATCCTCCTTGACGGTACGCTCACCTCCGATAATTCATCCAGCCTCGACGTCAACGCTACGGGGAGCGTGACATTTGAAAATGGTGGCGAGCAGTTTGTGTCAGGCGGTTTAGGGACGCTGACCGCTGATGCGGGGGGCGTCATTACGCTCGCAGGTAATCTTTCCGCTGACACGCTGAACTTTACCAGTACTGATAATGCTGCCGGGGCGATTACCGTTTCAGCCTCCACGCCGATTTATCTGGCGGCAAACAGCCAGAGTTATGCGACGGCCGCACCCGGTGGGACTGTGTCTTTACGTAACAGCAATGTCTTTTTTGCCGGCTATCCGGCGCGGCTGCAATTCAATGGTTTCAGCGCTGAATATATCAATAACCTCCCCCTTCATTTTTCCGTCGGCCAGGCATCCCCGATTTCCGATGCCAATCTGCCCACCGTCGGCCAGTTTATCACCGCAACAACGTCGATCTTTTCGCTCGGCAGCCCATCCATCGCGTCCGTCTCTTCGCTCAACCAGATGCCGTACAGCATCGCCTATACCGGCACTTCGAGTCCGACGTCTCCTGTCATTTCACTTACCGGCCAGAACGATCTGACCGATTCAGACCTGTCCATCTCCGCGCCCGGCAGTGAAATATCGCTCGGTTCCTCCGGTCAGACGATTAATCTCGGATCGTTGTCGATTAACGGCATTGTTAACCTTGCCGGTACCATCGTCACCAGCGGTACATCCACCAACTCCCAATCCTACACCGGAACCCTCATTCTTAACGGTGGAACGGTGCTGCTCGATAACTCCGGATCCGGTACCGTCAGCATCGATGCGCAGATTACCCCCGGTACCTCCTCCGATCTGGTTGTCGAAGATACCGGCGGGGGCATAATCAATTTTCTCAACGCGGTCGGGTCTCTAAGCATACCATTGGGCTCGCTCACCGTGAACGCCACCAACGGCTCAACGCTCGATATCTCCGGGGGGAGTGTCGTCACCAGCGAAGGCCAAAAATATTCCGGTAATCTGGAACTTGGAGCCAACACTATTCTCACAGACCTTGGAAACGCCGGGTCAACCGGCATCGACATGACCGGCCCTCTCTCCGGGTCCCCATATAACCTGACCCTTAAGGAATCGGCGACAAACGTCCCGATGAATCTCGGAGCACCCGGAAATACGCTCTCGGCCAACCAGCTCACCGTGCAGGCTCTCGGCGGTCTGAACCTGAATGGCGGCATCATTCAGACCAGCGGAGGACAGAATTACACCGGCACGCTGACCGTAACAGCACCCACCACTCTTGCCGATTCCTCCGGCAATTTATTGTCGCTTCCCGATGTCACCGGACCGTCGATTCTGACTGTCACCGCACCGTCTGATTCCGTCAATCTGACGGTTCCAATCAACCCGGCCGGTATTAATATCTCCGGTCAAAGCATTTCGCTCCCCACGGGCAATGCCATCTCCACATCGCTGGGCCAGACACTCAGCGGCCCCATCGCTCTGCACGGAAACACGACGCTCAGCGATACTGGCGCTGCGGGCAGCACCGGCATTCAACTGCTCGGCACTATGAATGCACCGACCGATTCGCTCACGTTGGACCAAGGTGGCGGAGTACCGGCGATCATCGGCGCCGGACCGTCAACGACGTTTAATCTTCAAGGGCTTAATATCATCCAAGGCAATATCCTTTCGCAGCTTGGTACGCTGGTACTCAATAATCCGATTAGTAATGCCGGTGATCTGACGCTTCTCAACTCGCTCTTCTTTACCAACGACGGAGGTGCTCTGACCCTTGCGGGCCGCATCGATCTCCGTAACGGCAGTACACTTAACGCCGAATCCGCCAGCGGGCCTTTTGCGGCTGATGTGGTCTCCAACGCCGCCATCGGATCGATCTCGGATGTCGGCAATGTCACCATCGAGGGAGACAATGTAACAATCAACGGAAGCATCCGCGCTACCGGAGAGGTTTTGCTTCAGGATAATAACCAACTCACAATCGGCCCCTTCGGCATCACCAATGCGGATTTTCGACCGACATCGCTGCTGACCATTAACAGTAATATCTCCGGCGGCAATGTTCTGCTGAATCCCGATTCCCCCGCCGTACCCGGCCTCGGGGCCGAAGTGCCGGATGCTGCCACCATCGTCTCCACCACCGGGTCTACGGTCAATATCGCCGGCGGTGTTGTCGCCATGGGGCGTGAGCAGAAATGGACCAGTCTCGGCAGCTTGAATATCAGCGGGTCATCCGTCTCCCTTGGTGATCTGAATGTATTGGATAATCTCACTGTAACGGCACCGACCATCAATATGCTCACCCGCAGTTTCGGATCGCTGCTGACGCCAGAGGGGCTTCATACCAATTCCGCAACCAAGCCGGATGGTGTGGATGTGGTGGCCGGTAATATCAATTTTTCATCCATGCCGATTCCGCTGCCGACCGCAGCTCCGGGCGGGCCACCGTATCCGCAATTCGCCACACCCACCGGGGGTGGTACCGTTCCCGGCTACACCATTCACGTGTTCGGGCTTAATACGGGTGGCTTGACGGCATCCACACTCTATTCGACAGTTCTGACCCCGGGAGTGATTTCCTCGCAGAAATACTATCTTGATCTGCAGGCGTCCGGACCGGTGACCACCAACGTGTCCGACTCCTTCACTGATTTTGCCGTACCGCAGATACCGCAGGTCGTGACCACGATCACCCTCTCATCCTCTCAGCGGGCCGTACTGCGGGCCGCCGGAATTAATGCCCGCAATCCATCGCTCGCAAATCTGCTCGCGCTCAGTGATGGCCTGGCGGTATTCAATGACATTCCACGTTCCGACGGTCTGATTCTGGAACATCCCTCGCTCATCGACTACTACGTCACAACTTCCCGCCTGCCTTATCATCGCACGCTGGCGTTCATTGCCCTCTATAGGAAAGTTTTCCTCACACCGGTAAAAAATCCGCGAACCGGATTACCCGTGCGAAGTAAAAATGGCGCGATCGAATATCGATCATTACGAACTTCTATTCATCTGCAGTTCCGGCAGGCTTGGGCGCACTACACAGCATTCGCCCGAAAGCAACCTCACGCCCGACTGACCGCAACTGGATTTCGAGATTATCTGCTGCATTCGCCGCGCGAAAAAGCCGTCGCGCAGGACGTGCGCCGCCTCTCCGCCCTGATCTATCAGGCATACCAGCTCGGTTTAAGCCCCAAGGCCCTGCGCCTTTCCGCCGGAACCATCCTTGCGGAACTCAATCCGGAAGCACTCTCCAGTCGTCAATTTGAACGCGTCATACTCGGCCCGCGCATCGGACTGCTTGCGCGGCGAAGTCAAAGTTGAGGTTTCTCAGGGCGTAAATGTCACGCGGCGCGCCGAGTGTAATTTGCCGCGTGCGGTCCAAATCAGATTCCCGCGAGTTGCTGTATTAAACTTTCAATTGGCGTCTGCACGCACGTGAAAATCGGTGTGTCGCGCAGGGTAAAGCGGCTTCCTTCGGTTTCCCGAAGTTCCTGAACCAGATCGAGAAAATCGCCCGGTTGATCGGTTTCAAATGCAACCACAAATTCCTGATCGTCCATTCCAAAGCTGTAGGTGGTATTGAGCTTCACCGACGGATACTTGTTGCCCACCATGATATGCTCATCCATCACCCCTTGCCGCGTCTGTTTGCTCAGCAGGTACCAATCCCGGGTTTTAACAAAAGGGTACACGAAATTATATTTTCGCTTGCCCGGCACGATGGTCGTGCGCGTATCGTCGTGCGCGGGATCTATCTTATCTACATAAGTACTGCGTTTGCTCTGGGCAAGGTAGCTATAGGGCGTGGTAAAGTACCCGCCGATCGGCAGACGATTGATCGCTGCGGAAAAATGCTGCAGTTGATCCAGATCGTAGCTGATTTTCCAGAACATGATATCCACATCCGGGCGGGTTCCCACGCAACTGTACACCAGCAGCAACATCTTCGTCGGGTCATTGGACCGTACCAGATTGACAAGGTCATGGAAATGTTGTTTTTGAATCTGTGGCTCAAGGCGCCGAAATTCAGGCATCAATTTATAGAAGCTGAACGAAATAAATTGCCGGGCGGTTGCAGCTTGGTGCGGTGTCGATGGATGGGGGGCGACCGCCGGGGTTGCTCCGCGCGCGGGAGGGGGGGTGGTGGGGCGTTCCTGATTCTCGGCAGCGGCGGCGGTTGTATGCGTCATATTCCATGATCTCCTACATCGTTCAACAGTCTACATACTCTGCGCTGAATATCATACGCGCAATGCAAGTTGGTTTCTTCCCCGGCGGGCAGATAAGGTCGCTCCATCCGCAGACCGTTATTCACGTGACTCGACAATACCATATTTTCTACTGCTTCTTCTCAGATTGATTCACGAGATTGCGTGCGGCGGAGAGGGCTTCGGCTTTA